>NZ_JBEORR010000012.1:0-257640 GCF_040302345.1 Streptomyces sp. NPDC126510
CCGGGCGCGGGCGGGGGGGGGGGGGTGGGGGGGGGGGGGGTGGGGGGGGGGGGGGGGGGGGGGGGGGGGGGCGCGGCCCGCCCCCCCCCACCCCGGGTCACGACTACTTCGCCTCGGAGTCGCCGTCGGTCTTCTTCGGCTCTGCGTCCGTCTTCGCCTCGGTCGCCTCGCCGGCCGGCTCATCGGCCGTGTCCTTCTTGCCGAGGTCGACGGCCTTGTCGTCGGCGGGGGCGTCGGCGGCGGAGTCGTCGGTCCCGGTGAGGGAGGAGGCGTCGTCCGGGACGAGGTCGGCGTCGGACTTCAGGTCGTGCTCGACGCCGTGGACGATGCGGTTGTACTCGTCGTCCGTGAGGACGGCGCCGATGGCGTTCTTGGCGAAGAGGAGGTCGACGCCGGGACCGGCGTCGACGAGGACGGTGTCCTCGTTGACCTCCTTGACCGTGGCGTACATGCCCCCGATGGTGCGGATGCCGCTGCCCGGCTGCATTTGGTTCCGCATGTCCACGGCCTGCTGCTGCTTCTTCTTTGCCGATCGGGTCATCAGGAACATGGCCCCGATGAGCACGATGAACGGGAGGAGGGTCAGGAGACTCACGGGTCGGTACTTCCTTCACACGACCGCGCTGTGAGCGGCCAGATGGTTGGGGGTGTGTACGCCGCCGTCAAAGGCGGCATCGGCGGAGTCTAAGCGAGTCCGCGCGCATGGAACAACGCTCAGCATGGCACCGGGGTTCCTGGTCCGGCCAGTGACCTCGCCGCGACCTCGCCGCCCCGGAGCCGTGAGGGTCCCGTCACGCCCCGAACAGGTCCTGTTGTCCGTTTCCAGTGGTCTGGGAGCGTGGCGGGGTGAGGCCGAGATGCGCCCATGCGGCGGGCGTGGCGACCCGGCCGCGGGGGGTGCGGGCCAGGAGTCCCTCCCGTACGAGGAAGGGCTCGGCGACCTCCTCCACGGTCTCACGTTCCTCCCCCACCGCGACAGCGAGCGTGGAGAGGCCGACCGGGCCCCCGCCGAACAGCTTGAGCAGGGCCTCCAGCACACCCCGGTCGAGGCGGTCGAGGCCGCGCGCGTCCACCTCGTACACCGCGAGGGCGGCCGCCGCGATGTCCCTGGTGATCAGTCCGTCGGCCTTGACCTGGGCGTAGTCGCGGACGCGGCGCAGCAGGCGGTTGGCGATACGCGGCGTGCCACGGGAGCGTCCGGCGATCTCGGCGGCGCCCTCCGGCCGGACCTCGACCTCCAGGAGACCGGCCGAGCGGTGGATGACCCGCTCCAGTTCGGCCGGTTCGTAGAACTCCATGTGCGCGGTGAAGCCGAAACGGTCGCGCAGCGGCGGGGGCAGCAGGCCGGCCCGGGTGGTGGCACCGACCAGGGTGAAGGGGGGCAGCTCCAGGGGGATCGCCGTGGCACCGGGGCCCTTGCCGACGATGACGTCGACGCGGAAGTCCTCCATGGCCATGTACAGCATCTCCTCGGCGGGCCGGGACATGCGGTGGATCTCGTCGAGGAAGAGGACCTCGCCCTCCTGGAGGGAGGAGAGGATCGCGGCGAGGTCGCCGGCGTGCTGAATGGCGGGGCCCGAGGTGATACGGATCGGGGCGCCCATCTCGGCCGCGATGATCATCGACAGGGTGGTCTTGCCGAGGCCGGGGGCGCCGGAGAGCAGCACGTGGTCGGCCGTGGCCCCACGCGCGCGTGCGGCGCGCAGCACGAGGTCGAGTTGCTCGCGGACCTTCTCCTGGCCGATGAACTCGTCCAGGTCCTTGGGGCGCAGGGCTGCCTCGACGGCCTGGTCCTCACGGTCGGCGACAGAGTCCACCAGCCGCTCGCCGGCGGTGGTGTCGGTCGTGTCGTCCCAGTTCATAGATGTGCCTCAGAGAGTCGTGGATCAGCGGGCTCGGTTCAGCGTCTGCAGGGCCGCCTTCAGCAGCTGCCCGACCTGGGGCGTGCCCTCGACGGCCTCGGCCTGCGGGGTCACGGCGGCGACGGCCTCGTCGGCCTCCCGGGTCGCGTAGCCGAGGCCGATCAGAGCCGCGTGCAGCTGGTCGCGCCAGCCGGTGCTGACCGGTGCGCCGACGGCGGGTGCTCCGACCGGTGCGCCGAGCCGGTCCTTCAGCTCCAGGAGCAGCTTCTGGGCGCCCTTCTTGCCGATGCCGGGGACGGCGGTGAGGGCCTTCTCGTCGCCGGTCGCGACGGCCCGGCGCAGTGCGTCCGGGGTGTGCACGGCCAGCATCGCCTGGGCGAGTCTCGGTCCCACGCCGCTCGCGGTCTGGAGCAGCTCGAAGGCCTGCCGCTCGTCGTCGTCCGCGAAGCCGTACAGGGTGAGGGAGTCCTCCCGCACGACGAGGGAGGTGTGCAGCTTGGCCGGCTGGCCCATGCGGAGCGTGGACAGCGTGTTCGGCGTGCACTGCACGGCCATGCCGACGCCGCCGACCTCGACGACCGCGGTGTCGGGAGCGAGGGCGGCCACTGTGCCGCTGACGAAGGCGATCATGCCGTCCGGCCTTTCGGTGCTCGTGCGGTGTGCAGGGCGACGGCCTGCTGGAGTCGGTTCTGCGCGGGGGCGCGCCAGATGTGGCAGATGGCGAGGGCGAGGGCGTCGGCCGCGTCGGCGGGCTTGGGCGGGGCGCTGAGCCGGAGCAGGCGGGTCACCATGGCGCCCACCTGTGCCTTGTCGGCCCGGCCGCTGCCGGTGACGGCCGCCTTCACCTCGCTCGGGGTGTGCAGCGCCACGGGGATCCCGCGGCGGGCGGCACAGAGCATGGCGACGGCGCTGGCCTGGGCGGTGCCCATCACCGTGCGGACGTTGTGCTGGCTGAAGACCCGTTCCACGGCGACGAACTCCGGCCGGTGCTCGTCGAGCCACTGCTCGATGCCCTGCTCGACCGCCACGAGGCGGTGGCCGAGGTCGGCGTCGGCGGGCGTGCGGACGACGCCGACGCCTACCATCGTGAGCGGCCGCCCCGCGACCCCCTCGACGACACCGACACCACACCGGGTCAGCCCCGGGTCCACCCCCAGTACGCGCACGCGCCCTCCCTTTTTTGCGGCTAAACCGCCGCCGCTCTCGCGGACCTGGCTGAGCACCGTCGTGGTTCCTCAATTGATGGTCGCGGTCCGTGGACGGTGATCTTTTGGCTACGCCAGGCTATCCGCTGCCACCGACAACGACAGCGGGCCGGAAGACGTATGTCCCCCGGCCCGCCGAGATGCGGCGTTCGCGGCGCGTTTACGCGTCGACCTTCTCCATGACCTCGTCGCTCACGTCGAAGTTGGCGAAGACGTTCTGCACGTCGTCGCTGTCCTCGAGCGCGTCGATCAGCTTGAAGATCTTCTTGGCGCCCTCCTCGTCCAGCTCGACCTGGACGGACGGCACGAAGCTGGAGTCGGCGGAGTCGTAGTCGATGCCGGCGTCCTGGAGGGCGGTGCGGACCGCGACCAGGTCGGTGGCCTCGCTGATGACCTCGAAGGACTCACCGAGGTCGTTGACCTCCTCGGCGCCGGCGTCCAGGACGGCCGTGAGGACGTCGTCCTCGGTCAGCTCGCCCTTGGGGACGATGACGACGCCCTTGCGGCTGAACATGTACGACACCGAGCCCGGGTCGGCCATCGAGCCGCCGTTGCGGGTCATGGCGACGCGGACGTCGGAGGCGGCGCGGTTGCGGTTGTCGGTGAGGCACTCGATGAGCACCGCGACACCGTTGGGGCCGTAACCCTCGTACATGATCGTCTCGTAGTCGGCGCCGCCGGCCTCGAGGCCGCCGCCGCGCTTGACCGCCGAGTCGATGTTCTTGTTCGGGACCGACTGCTTCTTGGCCTTCTGGATGGCGTCGTAGAGAGTGGGGTTGCCCTCGATGTCGACGCCACCCATCCGGGCCGCGACCTCGATGTTCTTGATCAGCTTCGCGAAGAGCTTGCCGCGCTTGGCGTCGATCACGGCCTTCTTGTGCTTCGTCGTAGCCCATTTAGAGTGGCCGGACATCTGCCTGTCTCCTTCGCGTAACCCATCTCAGCAACGAACGCAGGAATCCTACAAGGAGTCGGCTTCCCGGTTCGCCCGCACCATGTCGACGAACAGGGCGTGGACGCGGTGGTCGCCGGTCAGTTCCGGGTGGAACGACGTGGCCAGCGCGGTGCCCTGGCGGACCGCGACGATGTGGCCGTCGTGCTCGGCGAGCACCTCGGCCCGGGCGCCGACGGACTCCACCCAGGGGGCCCGGATGAAGACGCCCTCCACGGGGTCGCCCTCGATGCCCTGGATGTCGACGCCCGCCTCGAAGGACTCGTTCTGCCGCCCGAAGGCGTTGCGGCGCACGATCATGTCGATGCCGCCGATGGTCTCCTGGCCCGAGCGCGGGTCGAGGATCTTGTCGGCGAGCAGGATCATGCCGGCGCAGGTGCCGTAGACGGGCATGCCGTCGAGCACGCGCGCGCGGAGGGGCTCCATCAGGCCGAACAGGACGGCCAGCTTGGAGATGGTGGTGGACTCGCCGCCGGGGAGGACGAGGCCGTCCACCTCGGCGAGCTCTTCGGGGCGCCGCACCGGCCTGGCCACGGCATCGGCCGCGGCCAGGGCGACGAGGTGCTCCCGTACGTCGCCCTGGAGGGCCAGGACGCCTATGACGGGGGTGTCGCTCATGGAGTCCTGTGCCTTACCAGCCGCGGTTGGCGTAGCGCTCGGCCTCGGGGAGGGTGTCGCAGTTGATGCCGACCATGGCCTCGCCGAGGTTGCGGGACGCGTCCGCGATGATCTTCGGGTCGTCGTAGAAGGTGGTCGCCTTCACGATGGCGGCGGCGCGCTTGGCCGGGTCGCCGGACTTGAAGATGCCGGAGCCGACGAAGACGCCCTCGGCGCCGAGCTGACGCATCAGGGCCGCGTCGGCCGGGGTGGCGACACCGCCGGCGGAGAACAGCACCACGGGGAGCTTGCCGAGCTCGGAGACTTCCTTGACCAGCTCGTACGGGGCGCGCAGCTCCTTGGCGGCGGCGTACAGCTCGTTGTTGTCGTAGCCGCGCAGGCGGGCGATCTCGTTCTTGATCTGGCGCAGGTGGCGGACGGCCTCGACGACGTTGCCGGTGCCGGCCTCGCCCTTGGAGCGGATCATGGCCGCGCCCTCGGCGATGCGGCGCAGGGCCTCGCCCAGGTTGGTGGCGCCGCAGACGAACGGCGTGGTGAAGGCGAACTTGTCGCTGTGGTTGACCTCGTCGGCCGGGGTGAGGACCTCGGACTCGTCGATGTAGTCGACCCCGAGGGACTGCAGGACCTGGGCCTCGACGAAGTGGCCGATGCGGGACTTGGCCATGACCGGGATGGAGACGGCGTCGATGATGCCCTCGATCATGTCCGGGTCGGACATGCGGGCCACGCCGCCGTCCTTGCGGATGTCGGCCGGGACCCGCTCCAGGGCCATGACGGCGACGGCGCCCGCGTCCTCGGCGATCTTCGCCTGCTCCGGCGTGACGACGTCCATGATGACGCCGCCCTTGAGCTGCTCGGCCATGCCGCGCTTCACTCGGGCGGTACCGGTCTCGGGAGCCTGGTTTTCGGAGATGGACACGGGTGACCTCGCTGAGGGGAAAGGGGGTTTCTGCAGCACTGAGGAAACGTGAGAGAACCAGGCCACAGCAAGGGCCAATGACAACGCCGTGGATCCTTTTGCGGTGGACGGCCGGCAAACGCCGGGTGTCCGCGGTTCAGGCGGCCCGGTCCACCAGGGCCGCCGGAGGCTCGTCGTCCATTTCGAAGGCCATCGGGAAGGGCGCGTGACCGGCCAGGCGGAACCAGCGCACCTTGCGGTGCCGGCGCAGCGCCCTGGCCGCCCGTACGGCGTCGTTGTGGAAGCGCCGGGCCATCGGCACCCTGCGGACCGCCTCGGTGAGTTCCCGGGCCGCCTCCTCTCCCCCGGGTGCCTCCCGCACCGCCTCCACCTGCGGCGCCTCGCCGAAGACGGCCCGCAGCGCCTGGCTCAGTTCGCTCTCGGCGACCTCACGCTGGTCCTCCTCGGCCTGCCGGGCGGCGTGCGCGGCCTCGTACAGCACGATCGAGGCGGCCGGGTCCAGGACTCCCGAGGTCGCCAGTTCCTGGGCCACCGAGGCCCGGCGCAGGAGCTGCGCGTCCAGGGCGGCCCGGGCGGCGTCGATCCGCGCGTGGAGACGGTCGAGCCGGCCGGCGGTCCAGCTCAGGTAGAGCCCGATCGCGACCAGGGCGACGGCGATCCAGATGAGAGTGGTGGTCACGGGCGGCAAGGCTAGCGGCACGCGCGGTCTCGCCGTTCACCCCGCCCCGCCCGTGGCCGACCGCCGGCCCGGTGCCGACCCGGCATCAGTCCCGGGCGAACCCCAGCCGCCCCCACAGACCGGTCGTCCGCTCGTCCTCGGCCACCGCCGCCGCTCCGGCCGTGACCGTCTCGTAGACGGACAGGATGTCCGCGCCGACGGTCGACCAGTCGAAGCGCCGTACGTGGGCGCTCCCCCGCGCGCGCAGCTCCGCCCGCCTCTCCGGGTCGGCCAGCAGCCGGACGGCCGCGTCGGCCAGGGCGTCGGCGTCCTCGTTGGGGAACAGTTCGCCGGCCGCCCCGCGGTCCAGGACCTGGGCGAAGGCGTCCAGGTCGGAGGCGAGCACGGGGGCTCCGGCGGACATGGCCTCGACGAGGATGATGCCGAAGCTCTCGCCGCCGGTGTTGGGCGCGACGTACAGGTCGACACTGCGCAGGAAGCGGGCCTTGTCCTCGTCGCTGACCATGCCGAGGAACTCGACGCGGGAGCGCAGCTCGGCCGGCAGGGACTCCACGGCCTCCTCCTCGTCGCCGCGCCCGGCGACGAGCAGCCGGGTCTGCGGGCGCGCGGCGAGGATCTTCGGCAGGGCCCTCATCAGCACCGGGAGTCCCTTGCGGGGCTCGTCGATACGCCCTATGAAGCCGATCGTGTCACCCTGCCACTCGGCCTTGGGCTCGGCATCGGCGAAGAAGTCGACGTCCACGCCGTTGGGGATCACGACCGCGTCGCCGCCGAGGTGCTCCACCAGCGTGCGGCGTGCGTACTCGCTCACCGCGATGCGGGCGCTGATCTTCTCCAGGGCGGCCTGGAGGATCGAGTACGCGGCGATCATCGCGCGGGAGCGCGGGTTGGACGTGTGGAAGGTGGCGACGATCGGCCCCTGGGCGGCCCAGCAGGTCAGCAGCCCCAGCGACGGCGAGGTCGGCTCGTGGATGTGGATCACGTCGAACGCGCCGTCGTGCAGCCAGCGGCGCACCCGGGCCGCGCTCAGGAAACCGAAGTTCAGCCGGGCCACCGAGCCGTTGTACGGCACCGGCACCGCACGTCCGGCCGAGACCACGTACGGCGGCAGCGGGGTGTCGTCGTCGGCCGGGGCCAGGACGGACACCTCGTGGCCGAGGCGGATGAAGTACTCGGCGAGGTCACGGATGTGGAACTGCACGCCGCCCGGTACGTCCCAGGAGTACGGGCAGACGATACCGATTCTCACGGGCGCCCCTTCGCGGGGTCGAGGTCCGCGAGCCACAGGCGCTGCAGCATGTGCCAGTCCTCCGGATGGTCGGCGATCCCCGTGGCGAAGGCGTCGGCCAGCGCCTGCGTCATGACGGACGTCTTCTCGGCGCGCGTGCCCGCCTCGGGGACCTCTACGGGCGGGTGGACGCGGCCCCGCATCACGGGCGAGTCGTCGTACCAGAGCGTCACGGGCAGCAGCAGGGCGCCGGTCTGCTGGGCGAGCAGGGCGGGTCCGGCCGGCATGCGGGCCGTGTCGCCGAAGAACTCGACCTCGACGCCGGAGGCGGACAGGTCGCGGTCGGCTACCAGGCAGACCAGGCCGCCGTCGCGCAGCCGGCGGGCCAGCGTGCCGAAGGCGGTGCCGCCGCTGTGCGGCAGGACCTCCATGCCGAGGCCCTCGCGGTAGGCGACGAAGCGGTCGTAGAGCGTCTCGGGCTTCAGGCGCTCGGCGACCGTGGTGAAGGGGATGCCGAGCCGGGTGGTGACCCAGGCGCCGGCGAGGTCCCAGTTGGCGAGGTGCGGCAGGGCGAGTATGACGCCCTTGCCGGCGGCCATGCCCTCGGTGAGGTGGTGCAGGTCCTTCGCCTCGAAACCGCCCTTGATCCGCTCCTTGCTCCAGGCGGGGAGGCGGAAGGACTCCATCCAGTAGCGCAGGTAGGAGCGCATGCCCGCGCGGGACAGCTCGGCGAGGCGCTCGGGGCTCGCGCCGGGCACCACGCGCGCGTAGTTGCTCTCCAGGCGCTGGACACCCTTGCCGCGCTGCTTCCAGGCCAGGTCTGCGATGGTCCGGCCGAGGCGCGCGGCGACCGGCTCGGGGAGCTTCTTGACCGTGCCCCAGCCGAGGCCGTACAGCGCGTCCGTCAGCCGGTCCTGAGCGCTCACGTGGCCGCCTCGCTCCCGTGAGAGGCGTTCTGCTGCTCGTCCTCATTGTCCTGGCCGTCCGGCGTGGCCGCCGCGGCCTCGGCCTCCGCGGACTCCCGGCGGACCGTGACGACCCGCTGGATGAGCGTGACGAGGCTGCCCACGGCGACGATCCACAGGGCGACGGGCAGCAGGTACTGGATGCCGGGGACACCAAAGGCGTGCAGGCCCGCGAGCCCCGCCGCGACCAGGGAGATCACCAGCCGCTCGGCCCGCTCGACGAGCCCGTTGACCGCCACCGGCAGGCCGATCGACTCGCCGCGGGCCTTGGTGTACGACACCACCTGCCCACTGGCCAGGCAGAAGATCGAGACGGCGCACAGGACGAGGTCGTCGCCCCCGCCGGCGTACCAGAGGATGAAGCCGCCGAAGATCGCGCCGTCGGCGACCCGGTCGAGCGTGGAGTCCAGGAAGGCACCCCAGCGGCTGGAGCGGCCGAGCTGACGGGCCATGTTGCCGTCGACGAGGTCAGAGAACACGAACAGCGTGATCACGACCGTGCCCCAGAAGAACTCGCCCATGGGGTAGAAGACCAGCGCGCCCGCGACCACACCGGCGGTGCCGATGAGCGTGACGGTGTCGGGGCTCACGCCCCGCCGGATCAGAAACGCGGCGAACGGTGTGAGGACACGCGTGAAGAATGCACGCGCGTACTTGTTCAGCATGGCCTTCCCGAGGGTCGGTGTCGCCGTCTGGCCCCTGCTGGCCACCGGCTGGCCCATCGTAGTCACGCGCGCGCCTGGGCGAGGGCCGGGCACCCGGACCCCTTTCGGGGGAACCCGCGAGCCCCTGCCGGGCGGCGCGCTCGCGTCGCTCGTATGGACGCGCCGTGACGGGAGTGGGAAGGTCGAATGACCGCGGGCGTCGCCGGAGCCGCACCGCACGCGGCTTCCGCGTGTCCGCGCCCACAGGGACCTCACCGTGCACGGGAGGCAGGATCATGGGCGACAAGGCACAGACACACCCTGGGGCCGCCGGCAGGGCACAAGCGGCCGACCACCCTCAGTCCGTACGGAATGTGGTGCTGGTCGGCCACTCCGGATCGGGCAAGACCACATTGGTGGAAGCCCTCGCACTCACGGCGGGGGCGGTGAACCGGGCGGGCCGCGTGGAGGACGGCGGCACCCTCTCCGACTACGACGACATCGAGCACCGGCAGCAGCGCTCGGTACAGCTCTCCCTGGTGCCCGTCGAGTGGGACGGCATCAAGGTCAATCTCCTCGACACCCCCGGATACGCCGACTTCGTCGGTGAGCTCAGGGCCGGCCTGCGCGCGGCGGACGCGGCCCTCTTCGTCGTCTCGGCCTCGGACGGCGTGGACGGTTCGACCCGCATGGTGTGGGAGGAGTGCGCGGCCGTGGGCATGCCCCGGGCCATCGTCGTCACGCACCTGGAGTCGGCGCGTTCCGACTTCGAGGAGATGACCCGGAGCTGCGCCGAGGCCTTCGGCGCGGACGACCCCGACGCGGTCCTGCCGCTCTACCTGCCGCTGCACGGCCCCCAGGCTCCTGACGGGCACGCGCCCGTGACCGGGCTGATCGGCCTGCTGTCGCAGAAGCTGTTCGACTACTCGACCGGCGAGCGCAAGGAGTCCGAGCCCGGCGAGGACCAGCTGCCGCTGATCGAGGAGGCCCGCAACCGGCTCATCGAGGGGATCATCTCCGAGAGCGAGGACGAGACCCTCATGGACCGCTACCTCGGCGGGGAGCCGATCGACGTCAAGTCGCTCGTCGATGATCTGGAGCGGGCCGTCGCACGAGGCGTCTTCTTCCCCGTCCTGGCCGCCGCCCCCGCGGGTGAGGGCGCCCGGCACGGGCTCGGCACCCTGGAGCTGCTGGAGCTGATCACGCGGGGCTTCCCGACGCCGCTGGAGCACGAGACGGTGCGGGTGACGACGATCGACGGGAAGCCGCGGGAGCTCAAGCCGTGCGACCCGGACGCTCCGCTGGTCGCGGAGGTCGTGAAGACCTCCTCCGACCCGTACGTCGGCCGGCTGTCGCTGATCCGGCTGTTCTCCGGCACGCTGCGCGCCGACCAGACGGTCCACGTCTCCGGCCACGGGCTGGCCGACCGGGGGCACGAGGACCACGACGTCGACGAGCGGATCGGCGCCCTGTCCACGCCGTTCGGCAAGCAGCAGCGCCCGGTGTCGCACGTCATCGCGGGTGACCTGGCCTGTGTGGCGAAGCTGGGCCGCGCGGAGACCGGCGACACCCTGTCCGCCAAGGACGACCCGCTGCTCATGGAGCCGTGGCAGATGCCCGACCCGCTGCTGCCGCTGGCCATCCAGGCGCACAGCAAACCGGACGAGGACAAGCTCTCCCAGGGCCTGGCCCGGCTGGTGGCCGAGGACCCGACGATGCGGCTCGAACAGAACCAGGACACCCACCAGGTGGTCCTGTGGTGCCTGGGCGAGGCGCATGCCGATGTCGCCCTGGAGCGGCTGCGCAGCCGGTACGGCGTCCAGGTCGACGTCGTGCCGCACCGAGTGTCCCTGCGCGAGACGTTCGCGACCAGGTCGGCGGGCCGGGGCAGGCACGTCAAGCAATCCGGCGGGCACGGGCAGTTCGCCATCTGCGAGATCGAGGTCGAGCCGCTGCCCGGCGGGTCCGGCATCGAGTTCGTCGACAAGGTCGTGGGCGGCGCGGTGCCCCGGCAGTTCATCCCGTCGGTGGAGAAGGGCGTACGCGCTCAGGCGGCCAGGGGGGTGGCGGCCGGGTATCCGCTCATCGACGTACGGGTGACCCTCCTGGACGGCAAGGCGCACTCGGTGGACTCCTCCGACGCCGCGTTCCAGACGGCCGGCGCGCTCGCGCTGCGGGAGGCCGCGGCCGACGCGAAGATCCATCTGCTGGAGCCGGTGGCCGAGGTGTCGGTGCTGGTCGGTGACGATTTCGTGGGCGCCGTGATGAGCGACCTGTCGGGGCGGCGCGGGCGGGTGCTCGGCACCGAGCAGACCCCCGGCGGGCGCACGCTGATCCGGGCCGAGGTGCCCGAGATCGAGATCGGCCGGTACGCGATCGACCTGCGGTCGATGGCGCACGGCACGGCGGAGTTCAGCCGGCGGTACGCACGGCATGAACCGATGCCGCAGCAGGTCGCGGACCGGGTGCGTGAAGAGGAGCGCGTGGCCTCGTAGTTGGCGCCGGGCGCCACCAAGGTCCCCCTGGGGGCTCCCCTCCGCGGGGGCGGGCGGCTTGACGGGTCGCCCGCCCCCGCTCGCCGGTACGGACGGATACGCTGATGACCTGATCAACAGGTGTGCGGAGCGCGGAAGTCGGGAAGGCCGCAGATGCGGACGCGGCAGCGATGGGGGCGGCAGTGACGGACGGATTCGACTTCAGCCCGGGGGCCCAGGTGCCCCTCGCGGGTGCGAGCGGCCAGACGGCGGCGACCTACGCGCTGGCCGCGGCGGCGTACCGGGACGACGAGGTCACCAAGATCCTGGCCGCCGACAACGAGTGGCACCAGTCGAAGGTGACCCCGCCGCGCTCCTGGGCGAAGATCTTCCGCCCCAGGCTCGGCGAGGCCTTCTCGCGCGCGGTGATCGACCGGATGCTGGGTGCCGAGCGCAAGCCGGTGATCCAGTCCTTCGGCATCGAGCCCCAGGTCGTCGTGGAGCACTGCCTGGCGGCCCACCGCATCCGCCGCGACCGCGACAACTGGCTGTCGGCGGTCACGGTGATCTGCGGGCTCCTGTTCCTGCCGGGCTTCCTCGTGTGGCTGCTGGTGTTCACGCTGCGCACCACCATGGCCAGGCGCGAGGACAAGCGTGCGGGTGCCCTGGCCACGACGCTGCTGCTCGCCGTGGGCGCACTGGCCGTGCTGTTCCTGCTGCGCATGCCGTTCACGGGATTCTGGGCCCTGTACGGGCGCGCGGCGGTGATCATGCCCGTCGTCGGCTGGTTCTGGGCCAAGCACATCTGCGAGCGGACCGCCCGGGACCTGCGGGAGCGCTGGTCGAGCCTGCTGTCGGGCGGCGGTGTCGGCGCCAAGATCCCCGAGGCCGTCCCCGGCAACCCCGGTGACGCGGCCGAGCAGGTCCGCAAGGAGCTGGCCCGCCTCGCGGCCGAGCAGCGTTCCAACTCGGTCTTCTACGCCGGCCCCAAGGGCATACTCGGCATGGGCACGCGGTGGGGAAGCTGGCAGCTGGCCGAGGAACTGGTCTCCGCCGAGCCGGGCAAGGAGTTCCACCCGTTCCGCAGCTGGGACGTCATCGTGGCGATCCAGGGCGGTCTCGGCATGCTGGAGCGTACGTCCATCAACACCGGCGGTTTCCCCAAGCCGTCCATCACGCACTGGGTCGTCACGCCGATCGGCGAGAAGGCGACGGAGGTGTCCCGGCCGAGCGGCACGGACGTCGACGCGTACACGGTCCGGACGCACGCCATACAGGACATCTGCAACAAGCAGCAGTTCGGCAGCGGCGACCGGCACTACCTGGGCGTGCAGTGGACCCTGTGGGACGGCCACCTGGTGATCACGATGCTGATCACGGTGACCGTGCTGCACGACACGCTGCGCATCGAGGTCACCGGGCACGCCCTGGGGCCTGTGAACTCGCTGTTCAACGAGAAGCCCGCCGCCAAGGAGAAGACGGTCCAGAAGTCGTTCAAATTCTGGGAGACCCGCACGGTGAAGCTCCCGCTGATCGACGCCGACGAGGTGGTACGGCTGGCCGCGCGCGCCCCGCTGACCTGGTACCCGCCGGTGCTGAAATGGCTCGGCGGCGGTCTGACGCTGCCGGAGCCGTTCGGCCTGCGGCACGCGTGGGCCGACCAGCCGTGGCGGCACCGCTTCATGGCCGACGACGCGCTGCGGGCGGCCACGCCGGTGCTGCGGGTGGTGCACACGGCGGCGCTGAAGGTGCTGCGGGAGAACGGGGTGGACGTGGAGAAGTTCGGGTCCAGGTCGGCGGCGCTCAGCGGGGCGGTGCAGGAGGCTGCGCCGAAGAAGGCAGACGTCTACGACGCCTAGTCGGTGAGGTGCCCGGCGCTGCGGCTGGGGCGGGGGCGCGCGCAACTCGGCGCTGCGAGGTGCCGCCTGCGCCCACCCTCCCCCAAGCTCTCGGCTTCGCTCGAGCAGGGGGGACCCCCATCGCCCCAGCGGCACGACTGCCCGCAGGCTAGGCCGTCGGCCAGGCCTCCGCCAGCATCTTCCTGGTGTCGGCCAGCAGCTGCGGCAGCACCCGCGTGTGCCCCACCACAGGCATGAAGTTCGTGTCCCCGCCCCAGCGCGGCACGATGTGCTGGTGCAGGTGCGCGGCGATGCCAGCGCCGGCGACCGTGCCCTGGTTCATGCCGATGTTGAAGCCGTGGGCGCCGGAGGCCGTGCGCAGGGCCGTCATCGCCTGCTTGGTGAGTTCGCCGAGCTCGGCGGTCTCCCCCGCGGTGAGGTCGGTGTAGTCGGCGACGTGCCGGTAGGGCACGGTCATCAGATGGCCGCCGTTGTACGGGTAGAGGTTGAGCACCGCGTAGACCTGCTCGCCGCGCCGGACGACGAGCCCGTCCTCGTCGGACTTGGCCGGGATCGAGCAGAAGGGGCAGCCGTCGCCGGCGCCCGGGCCGGTGGGCTTGTTCTCGCCCTGGATGTAGGCCATCCGATGGGGCGTCCACAGACGCTGGAACGCGTCCTGCGTCCCCACTCCCAGCTGCTGCTCCGGCTCACTCGTCATGCAGTGCAGCATATGGCGTCGAGCTGGGGGGACGGCAAAGGCCCCCGGGGTCTTCCCGAGGGCCTTCGTACCGCGTGATCAGACCTGGGCGCGTTCCTCGACGACCTTGAGGATCTTCGCGATGGCCTCGTCGAAGGGGATGCCGTTCTCCTGCGAACCGTCGCGGTAGCGGAAGGACACGGACTCGTGGGACATGTCCTCGTCGCCCGCGATGACCATGAAGGGCACCTTCTGCTTCTGGGCGTTGCGGATCTTCTTCTGCATGCGGTCGGAGGAGGAGTCGACCTCGACGCGCAGGCCCTTCTTCTTGGCCGCGGCGGCGAACTTCTCCAGGTACTCCACGTGCGCGTCGCCGATCGGGATGCCGACGGCCTGGACCGGGGCCAGCCACGCCGGGAAGGCACCCGCGTAGTGCTCCAGGAGCACCGCGAAGAACCGCTCGATGGAGCCGAACAGCGCGCGGTGGATCATGACGGGGCGCTGCTTGGAGCCGTCGGCGGAGGTGTACTCCAGGTCGAAGCGCTCGGGCAGGTTGAAGTCGAGCTGGATCGTCGACATCTGCCAGGTGCGGCCGATGGCGTCCTTGGCCTGGACGGAGATCTTCGGGCCGTAGAAGGCGGCGCCGCCCGGGTCGGGCACGAGGGGCAGGCCCTGCTTCTCGGCGACCTGGCGCAGCGTCTCGGTGGCCTCTTCCCAGGCCTCGTCCGAGCCGACGAACTTCTCCGGGTCCTTGGTGGACAGCTCCAGGTAGAAGTCGGTCAGGCCGTAGTCGCGCAGGAGGTTCAGGACGAAGGTGAGCGTGGAGTCCAGCTCCTCGGACATCTGCTCACGCGTGCAGTAGATGTGCGCGTCGTCCTGGGTGAAGCCGCGGGCCCGGGTCAGGCCGTGCACGACGCCCGACTTCTCGTACCGGTACACGGTCCCGAACTCGAAGAGGCGCAGGGGCAGTTCACGGTAGGAACGCCCGCGCGCGTCGAAGATCAGGTTGTGCATCGGGCAGTTCATGGGCTTGAGGTAGTAGTCCACGCCCTCGTCGAGCTGCATGGGCGGGTACATGCCGTCGGCGTACCAGTCCAGGTGGCCCGAGGTCTCGAAGAGCTTCCCCTTGGTGGCGTGCGGGGTGTAGACGAACTCGTAGCCCTCCTCCTCGTGGCGGCGGCGCGAGTAGTCCTCCATGACCCGGCGGATGATGCCGCCCTTGGGGTGGAAGACGGCCAGGCCGGAGCCGATCTGCTCGGGGACGGAGAACAGGTCCAGCTCGTTGCCCAGCTTGCGGTGGTCGCGCTTCTCGGCCTCGGCGAGGAACTCCAGGTGCGCCTTCAGCTCGTCCTTGGTGGGCCAGGCGGTGCCGTAGATGCGCTGGAGCATGGGGTTCTTCTCGCTGCCGCGCCAGTAGGCGGCCGCGTTGCGCATCAGTTTGAACGCCGGGATGGCCCGGGTCGACGGCAGGTGGGGGCCCCGGCAGAGGTCCTTCCAGCACAGGTCGCCGGTCTTGGCGTCCAGGTTGTCGTAGATCGTCAGCTCACCGGCGCCCACCTCGACGTCCGCGCCGTCGTCGGAGGAGGCGGAGCCCTTGAGGCCGATCAGCTCCAGCTTGTAGGGCTCGTCGGCCAGCTCCTCGCGGGCGGCCTCGTCGGTCACCACGCGGCGGGAGAAACGCTGCCCCCGCTTCTGGATCTCCTGCATCTTCTTCTCGATGGCCTTGAGATCCTCGGGCGTGAACGGCTTCTCGACGTCGAAGTCGTAGTAGAAGCCGTCCTTGACGGGCGGGCCGATGCCGAGCTTGGCCTCGGGGTGGAGCTCCTGCACGGCCTGTGCCATGACGTGCGCGGTGGAGTGGCGCAGGATGTTGAGGCCGTCCTCGGAGGAGATCTCGACGCCCTCGACCTCGTCGCCCTCGGACAGGGCGTACGACAGGTCCTTGAGCTCGCCGGCCACGCGCGCGGCGATGATCGAGCGCTCGCCGGCGAAGAGCTCGGCGGCCGTAGTGCCCGTCGTCACCACGCGTTCTTCCCGCTCGGAATCGCGCTGGATGATCACACGGACGTCTGACACCGGTCTCTCCTGACTGAAGGGGGCTGCGGCGCCATACCCGAGCGCGCGCACGAATAAGGATCGTACCGACCCGGGACCGCCCGACGCGAAATCAGTCCCGGCGGCCCCCTCCGCAGGCCTCGGGCAGTCCGTCGGCGCAGGACGTGTCAGTCCCCTTCGCAGGCCCCCTCGAAGAAGTCGAGGTTCTCGTGGAGCTCCTTCATCAGGCGGTCCCGCTCGGCGTCGTCGACCTGGACGGGGACGACGCCATGGGCACCGGTGAGGCGGCGGAACCCGCCCCGGCTCTCCAGGCGCCCCTGCACCCGGACCGGAAGTCCCACGAGATGGGCGTGCCCGGCGATCCGGTACGCGTCCTCGTCGAGGGTGATCCGGACGTTCGGCACGTCGGCCCCGGCCAGCACGCGCAGCCGTACGGTGCCCTCGCCGCGCGGCCCGGCCCGGCGCAGCCGTACCACCGCTCCCGTGATCCGCACCGGCACGGCGGGTTCCGCACGCAGATAGCGGGCGCCCGCCTCGCGCAGCACGGCCAGGTCGCCGGGCGAGAACTCGACGGGCTCGGCGGAGGGCGCGCACCCCTCGGGCACGCCGGCCGCCGGGGCCCACTCGACGGCGATCCGGGCGCCCTCCGTGCCCCGGACGAGGGACACCAGGGCCTCGGTGAGCTCGTGGCTCACCCCGGCCTCGACGGCGGTGTCGAAGCCGTCCATTCCGCCGGTGGCCCGCTGGTAGTCGACGGCCTCCCGGGCGGCGAACAGCGCCTGGTGGAGGCGTACGGCCAGGGGGCGGCCGCCTGCGACCGGCACGAAGGCGGTGAGCCGGCCGTCGGTGGCGGAGCCGACGAGGACGTTCTCCAGGGCCGCGGCGGCGGAGCGACGGTGACGGGCGCCGTGGTAGCCGGCCCGGGCGCGGGTGGCGAGGGCCGCTGCGAGCAGCATCCGGCGGGCGGCGCCGCGCAACCGGTCCTCGGCGGTCCAGGACGCAGCTCCGGCGGGCCCGGCGGGGACGTCGTGCCACCAGCGGATCTCGTCGCTGGGCACGGCGAGGGAGACGAGGACCTCGCGGGCGGACGGCGAGCCGCTGCGGGACAGGGCGAGCAGGGCCTCGCCGAGCAGCTCGTCGCTGTCGGGGAAGGCGCGGCTCTCCGGCACCAGGAGGCTGGTGCCGCCGGCGCCGGGGCCGGGCGGGGTCCAGCGGCCGTAGCGTCCGGGGGCGCCGCCGCGCCGCTGCCAGCCGTGCCGACGCAGCAGGGCGCCCAGCACGGCCGGGTCGGTGCCGGCGGGCTCGGGCGGCTCGGGCGGTGCGCCGCTCCAGGTGGTGTCGGCGGGGTGCGGCCGGACCTGCCTCAGTGGCTCCTCGGTCGGGCGGTGCGTCACGGTTTCCCTCCCGTCCCGACCCGCGTCATGATCTCGCACAGGGCCCGGTCGTCGAAGATGCGTGAGGTCGGTATCCGCACGGTGGTGCGGCGGCGGCCGGTGATCGGCTGTCCGGCGAGATTGGTCCAGTAGCAGCAGTGCCTCAGGTCCAGCCGGTCGTGGCCGGCGCGCAGCCAGTCGTCCTGGGAGCGCGGCACCAGCATCACCACGAGGATCTTGTGCACCGACACGGGTGTGCGGGCGAGCTTCGCCAGGTGGTCGTTGTCGAGGGTGAAGGAGAACGTGCGGCCGGGCGGGTTGGGCGGCACCTGGTAGGTGGCCTTGAGCTGCACCTTGATGGTGACCTCGTCGTCGACCGTGTGCCCGGGGGCGCTGTGGCTGACGTGCCAGTCGATGCCGTTGTCGGGAAAGGGCTGGGACAGCGAGCAGCCGGCGGCCGCCGCGACGGCGTGCAGATAGCCGACCTGCAGTGTCTCCATGCAGGCGGTGGTGGCGAGAGTGCCGCGGGAGGGAGCCGTGCGCTCGGGCAGCAGCCCGCCCCGTTCGGGCTGCGCAATGGCCATGGCCAACAGCCTTCCAGAACAAGTGTTTCCCCGTTGCGGGCCGCTGAACTGCAACGACCCGTACTCCTGTTGTCTCCTTCCGGCGTACGGCGCAAACAGCCCGGGTATCACCGGATCGGGCAGCGGACGGTGCGTCAACTGCCGAAGGTGAACGAGGGGTTGTGGGGCGATGACGACGTGCTGGTATGAGGGGCCGCTGGCCGCCTTCGACACGGAGACGACGGGCGTGGACGTCGAGACCGACCGGATCGTGTCGGCCGCCGTCGTGGTCCAGGATGCGCCGGGCATCCGGCCGCGGGTGAGCCGCTGGCTCGTGAACCCGGGGGTGCCGGTGCCCGCCGGGGCGACGGAGGTGCACGGACTGACGGAGGAGCACCTGCAGCGCAACGGCCGGTGGCCGGCGCCGGTGATGTACGAGATAGCGCAGGCACTGGCCGAGCAGGCGCACGCCGGGCGCCCGGTCGTGGTGATGAACGCGCCGTTCGATCTCACCCTGCTCGACCGGGAGTTGCGCCGCCACCGCGCCTCGGCGCTCGGGCGCTGGTTCGAGTCGGCGCCGCTGTCCGTGCTGGATCCGCGGGTCCTGGACAAGCACCTGGACCGCTACCGCAAGGGCCGCCGCACCCTGACCGACCTGTGCGCGCACTACGGCGTGGCGCTGGAGGGCGCGCACGACGCGGCGGCCGACGCCGTGGCGGCGCTGGAGGTCACCCGGGCGGTGGGCCGCCGGTTCGCGTCCCGGCTGGAGCGTCTCGCACCGGGTGAGCTGCACACCCTGCAGGCGGTGTGGCACGCGGCGCAGGCGCGGGGCCTGCAGGCGTGGTTCGCGCGCAGCGGTGTGGACGAGGTCGTCGACCCGGCCTGGCCGCTGCGTCCGGACCTGCCGGCGGCTGCCTGAGAACCCGCCGCAGAAACCCGAGGGCATGAAAAAACCGGTCCGTCTGTGACGGACCGGCTGTTTCCGGTGGGCGATACTGGGTTCGAACCAGTGACCTCTTCGGTGTGAACGAAGCGCTCTCCCACTGAGCTAATCGCCCGGGAACGCACTGAACCATACAGGTCCCGGCACTCTTCCTTCAAACCGCTCGCAGGTGCCCGAGCAGTCCACGCCGCCCGGACCGCATCATCAGCGCGTGATTGGCGCGGAAGAGGGGCCGTCCCGGTACGGCGAGGCGCCGCAGCAGCGGCTTGTGCACGCTGACGACCTGGTCGTACCGCGCGAGACTGCCCGCCCCGCGCGGTGTGACGGTCCAGCGCGCCCAGCCCTCGATGTCCCCGGACAGGGCGGTCTCCAGCACGCCGGCCGCGGGGTCGCGCCGCACCTCCCGCGCCGTGAGGGTGATGTCGTACGGCAGGACGGAGCGGATGCGGATCACTCCGGTGGTGTCGTCGAGCCGGGTCACCTCCCGGACTTGGCGCCACCAGCGCGGGTAGTCCTCGGGGCGTTCCAGCACGCCGTACACGGTGGCCGGGGGCACCGGCAGGGTCCACAGACTGCGGAAGCGGTAATGGTTCCAGTCCATTCCGTCAGTCTGCCCACTCGCGGCACGGACTGTCTGAGTAGGGGCCTGAGTACCCGCACTCATGCCGTGCGAGGTGACGCGGACCACACTGCGAGGCATGACCCACCTTCCGCCCCCGGCCGAGGAGTTGCGGCTCCTCGATGCCGAACTGCGGCAACTGGACGCCCGCCGCGCCCAGTTGCTGGCCCGTCGCGCCTGGCTGGTCGCGGCCCTGCACCGGACTCGGCAGGCGTCGCCGGCCCAGGCCCGGATACGGGCGCCGCACCCGCCACCGCCGCGCCCCGAGACCGCCGCGCCCAGCGTGCAGAACGTACTGCTGGTCCTCGGCGGTGTCCTGCTCACGCTCGCGGCGGCGGTGTTCACGCTGGTCAGCTGGGGGCACATGGGGATCGCCGGGCGGGCCCTGGTGCTCGGCGCGGTCACGCTGGCCACGCTCGCCGCGCCCGTGGTCCTGCTGAAGCGGGGGCTGCGGTCGACGGCCGAGTCCGTGGCGGGCCTCGGGCTCGCCCTGACCCTCCTGGACGCCTACGCGCTGCACGCGGCGGCCCTTTCCGGGACGGACGGGACCGGGTACGCGGCCGCCGCGACGGCGGTGCTGGCGGCGACCTGGACGGCGTACGGCCTGCTGCCGGCCATGTCCGCGCTGCGCCTGCCCCTGCCCTGCGCCCTGGCGGCGGCCCAGTTCCCGCCGCTGCTGGGGGCCCTGGCCGCCGACGCGGGTCCGTACCCGATCACGGCCGCGCTGCTGGTGACGGCCGGGCTCGACGCGGTCGCCGTGGTGCGGCTGCCGGCCGGAGCGGTACGGGTCACCGCCGTCGTGGGTGCGTACGGTGTGGGCGGCTGGGGCGTGCTGGGTGCCGGCTGGCTGTCCCTCACGGCCGAGGGCCCGGGGGACGCTTCCCGCGCCGGGGCGCTGCTCCTGCTCGCCGCGGCGATCGCCGCGGGTTCGGCCCGGCGAGGGCCGGGCGTCGGGCACGCCCTCGGCCTCGCGATCACGTCCGGGCTGCTCGTCGTGGGGGCGCTCGGCGGGGTGGCGCGTTCCGGACTGCCGTCGCAGTGGGCGGTTCCGGCCCACCTGGTCGTCGCCATCGCCCTGTTGGCGGCGGTACGGGTCGAACGGCTGCCGGACGCGATGCGGCAGGGTCTGGCCTGGGCCTCCGGCGCCGTGCAGACGCTGGCCGTGCTGTGGACGCTGCCCGTCGTGGCCGTGGTGCTGCTGGGCCCGGCCGGATGGCTGGGCCGGGTGTGGAGCGGGGCGCCGTCGGACGCCCGTGCGGCGGTGGTCGTCGACGCGCCCTGGCCGCCGCACGCGGCCGTTGCTCCGATGGTGCTGGTGGCCGTCGCCGCCGTGCTCGCCCTGGCGGTCCGCGCGGGGGTGTGGCGTTCACGGGCCCGGCTCGGCGCTCTCGGCCTCCTGTGGGCCACGGCGCTGATCCTTCCGGCGATCCTCGAGATCCCGTATGTGTTCGGCATGCTGGTTCTGGGCGTCATGACGGCGGCCGCGCTGTCCGCGTGCCGGCTCGCGGCGTCGGCCGCGCAGGTCACGGCTCTCGTCCTCGCCCTGGTCACGGCCGCCGGTCTCACCCTGGTCGCCCTCGCCTCCCAGTCCGCGACCCTCGCCGTGCTGTCCGTGCTGACGGCGCTGTTCGCCGCGGCCTCGTGGCGGGCGGACGTCTCCCCCTTCACCGCTCCGGCGGCTCTCGTGCACGCCGCCGCGCTGGCTTCGGCCTCGGGTGCCGCGGCGGACTGGCCGGCGGCCCGAACCGCCCTGCTGGTCCTCGCGGTTGCGGCTGCCGCCGCTGCGCTGGCGGCACGTCTCGGTGTGTCGCGGGCGACGGTGCCCGTCGAGGCCGTGGGAGCCGCCGTCGGTCTGTTCGCCGTGGCGCTGGCCGTCACCGACCCGCCGATGCTCGCGCTGGTGCTGGCCCTGTGCGGGGTGATCGCCGCGGGCACGGCCCTGCGTCCCGAGCGCCGTCCCGTCGGCTACGCGGCCACGGCCCTGTTCGTGCTGGCCGCCTGGGTCCGGCTGGCCGCCTGGGACGTCGGCACGCCCGAGGCCTACACCCTCCCGGTGACCGTCCCGGCGCTGCTGGTCGGAGCGCTGCGCCGGCGCCGCGACCCGCGGGTCTCCTCCTGGACGGCGTACGGCCCCGGGCTCGCCGCGACCCTCCTGCCGAGCCTGGTCGCGGCCTGGACCGACCCGCAGTGGACACGGCCGCTGCTGCTGGGCGCCGCGGCGCTGCTGGTGACCCTGCTGGGCGCCCGGCACCACCTGCGGGCACCGCTGGTGCTCGGCGGCTCGGTGCTGAGCCTGGTCACCCTGCACGAACTCGCCCCGTACGTCGTGCAGGTGACGGGAGCCCTCCCCCGCTGGGCGCCCCCCGCCCTCGCCGGCCTCCTGCTGCTCGCCCTCGGGGCGACGTACGAGCAGCGGATCCGGGACGTCCGGCGGGTGCGGGAGGTCCTGGGAAGGATGGACTGAGAGCCCCGAGGCCGTCTCGACTGCGGACAAGTCCCGTGATGTCATACGTTCTCCGCTCGGCCGCCGCGACAGCGGCACGCTCGGCGTGGACGGGGGGCATCATGACGGGTCCGGGGGAATCGGCGGGCGGGGGCACGGGCGCCGGGGAGCAGGGGACGCTGGAGCGCCTGCTCTCGGTGGTGGGGGCGGGAGCCGTGGAGTTGCACACGGCCCCGGCGGGACTGCGGACGCAGGTCACCGGCGTCCATGTGCTGGACGCCCTGGAACCGGCCATCAGACCGCGGGAGTTACTGCTCGCGGTCGGCGTCGACCCGGGATCCGCCCATGCGGCCGATGTGGTGCGCCGGGCCGGTGAGGCCGGTGCGACGGGTGTGGTGTTCGGCCCGGGCCGGCCCGATCCCGCCGCACGGGCGTTGCAGGCGGCCGCGGAGGAAGGCGGCACGGCGCTGCTCTTCCGCACCGCCTGGTGCACCTGGGCGCAACTCGTGGGGGTGCTCAGGGCCGGGCTGGCCGCGGCGGGCGCTCCCCCGGTGCCCGCCACCAGCGGCGTACCCCTGGGCGATCTGGACTCACTGGCCGATGCGGTGGCCGCCCTGGTGGGAGGCTCGGTGACGATCGAGGACACGGAGTCGCGGGTGCTGGCGTACTCGTCCACCGAGGAGAACGTGGACGAGATGCGCCGGCTGACCATCCTCGGCCGTCGTGTGCCGCCCTGGCGGGTGGCGGCCATGCGGGAAGCGGGGTTCTTCCAGGCACTGTGGGGTGCGGGCGATGTGCTGCACCGGCCCGCCCACGGGCAGGACCCTGAACGTCTGGTGGGCGCCGTGCGGGCGGGCGGAGAGGCGCTCGGGTCCATCTGGGTGGCGGCGGTGGCCGGCCGCCCGCTGTCACCGGACGCCGCACAAACGCTGCGCGCGGCGGCCCGGACCGCCGCCGCGCACCTGCTCCATCACCGCACCCACCGTTCGGACGGCCGGCTGGTGGAGGATGCGGCCCGGGCGCTGCTGGAGGACCGCGGATCCGTCGAGGTGCTCGCGGAACGCGCCTCGCTGCCGCCCCGGGAGCCCTGTGCCGTCCTGGCGGTGGGCGTCGGGTCCGGCCACCCGTCGGACGATGGCCCGTCCGGGCTGTCCGGCCTGCTGGCCCTGCACTGCGCGGCCCTCGGACACCGAGTCGTGGTGGTCCCGGCGGGCGGTGGGGCCCTGGTGCTGCTGAGCGGTCTGCAACGCGACCCCGAGCGGGCCGACGGCCAGGTCGGGCGGCTCGGGAACGCACTGGCCGATCAGCTGTCGGCGACGATCGGCTCGACGGTGAAGGTGGGGCTCGGCGACGTGGTTCCGGGCCTGGCCGGGGCGTCCGCATCCCGCCGGTCGGCCGAACAGGCCCTGCGGGCGCTCGTCGCGGCCGCCGGGCCGCACGCCGTCGCGCGGAGCGCGGACGTCGCGGACACCGTGGGCATTCTCCAGGTCGTCGAGGCCCTGCGCGGGTTGACGCTGCCCGCGCGGACCTCGGTGGCCCGGCTGAGGGAGTTCGACGCCGATCACGGCGGCAGTTGCCTGGTGGAGACCCTGCGCGCCTACCTCGACCACTTCGGCGACGTGTCCGCCGCCTCGCGCGCGCTGGGCGTGCACTCCAACAGCCTGCGCTACCGGTTGCGCAGGATCAGGCAGGTGTCAGGACTGGACCTGGAGAGTCCCGATTGCCCGGCTGCTCGCCCACCTGCAGTTGCGTCTGGGCGGGGAGGCCTGAGGCACACCAAGCCGAGTGACCGGCAGCGGAGGCGCGACCGCACGCGTGCCGTCCGCCGTTCGGCCGGGGTCACCATCGAAGGGCCTCCGTCTTGTCGTATCGCACAACTCCTGTGCGCGCTGGCGGAGTTGTTGCGTCCGAAGGCCGTCGGTGAAGCCTCCTTCTTTGACGACTCGACGAAGACGCGGTGCCGGTGCGGACCGCAGCCTGGTGTTCCACCCGGGGCGGTCCCGGGCAGCGTGGACGAACCGGAAGGCTCACCATGACCGGACTGACCCCCGCCGCCGAGCGGCGCGAACGGATCCTGCGGGAAGCGGTGCGGCAGGGACTGCTGGACGCCGAGCGGTCCCAGCTGGCCGCCTTCGTCGACCTCGACGGCGTCGCCGCAACGGTCGAGTCGCTGCATCGCGCCTTTCCCTCCTCGCCGCCTGTGCTGCACGCGTTCGCCGCGAAGGCGAACTGCCTGGTGCCGGTGCTGGCGGAGCTGAGGCGGCTGGGCATGGGCTGCGAGGTGGCCACCGCGGGTGAGCTGGCCCGCGCGCTGGCAGCCGGGTTCGCACCGGACCGGATCGTCTTCGACTCCCCCGCCAAGACGGAGGGCGAACTGCGGCACGCCCTCGGCCTGGGTGTGACCGTCAACGCGGACAACTACCAGGAACTGGCGAGGATCGACCGGGCGCTGGACGGCCGCGCCCCGGTCTCGCGGATCGGGGTGCGCGTCAACTCCCAGCTCGGCGGCGGCAGCATCGCCGCGATGAGCACGGCGACCAGCACGTCGAAGTTCGGTGTCCCCCTGGCGGATCCGGGAAGCCGGCAGCGGTTGCTGCGCGCCTACCACGACCACCCGTGGCTGACCTGGGTGCACACGCACGCCGGTTCGCAGGGCTGCCCGCTCGACCTCATGGCCGGCGGGGTCGGGCGGGCCGTGGCGTTCGCCGAGGAGGTCAACGCCTCGCTCGGGCGGCGCCAGGTCGTCGGCGTCGACATCGGCGGCGGACTCCCCGTGAACTTCGCCGACGACGAGACCACGCCGACGTTCGACACCTACGTAGGGCAGCTGCGCGCCCAGGCGCCCGCCCTGTTCTCCGGCGGGTACGAGATCGTCACCGAGTTCGGGCGGTCCGTCCTCGCCAAGAACGGGTTCACCGCCGCGTACGTCGAGTACACGAAGAGCATGGGCGGCCGGCCGATCGCGGTCACCCACGCCGGTGTGCAGGTGGCCACCCGGACGGTGTTCAACCCCGACGCCTGGCCGCTGCGGATCGAGGCGCACGACGCGAGCGGCAGGGCCAAGCGGGGCGGACCGGTCCGCCAGGACATCGCGGGTCCCGCTTGCTTCGCCGGGGACCTGTTGGCCCGCGACCGCGCTCTGCCCCTCCTGGAACCCGGTGACATCGTCACCGTCCCGGACACCGGCGCCTACTACTTCTCGACGCCGTTCCACTACAACAGCCTGCCCGAACCCGCCGTGTACGGGATCCGGACGGGCGGTGCCGGCGACGGCGTCCGCTTCGAACTGCTGCGTCCCGCGCAGGACCCTTGGGACGTACCCGTGCTCGAGCCCGCTGTCGGAGTGAGGTAGGGAGCACTCGGTGGCACAGGCCAACCGTCGGCGCACCGGCCGGGACGGGCCGCTCCTCACCCAGCGCGCCGCCATCGTCTTCCTGCTCGCGGCCCTGGTCGGCATCGGTGCCACCGTCCTGTCGGCACTGGCCGGCAACACATGGCCCGTCGCGGTGAGCGTCGGCGGCGGGGTGACGGCTCCGGCCGTGCTGTTCTTCCACCAGATCATCGACTAGTCGGGCGGGTTCCAGGGGGCGCCGCCCCGGGAACCCGCCCGTGTCCGTGCCCGCTACGGCATCCGGTCGCCGAGCAGCGCCAGGTTCTCGATGGCGGCGAGACCGTACAGCGCGGTGTCGTTCGTGGACACCCAGGTGGCCTCGCTGCCCGGCACCAGCGCGGCCGGGCCGCTCAGCTTCTCCGTCCGCCAGGGTGCCGACTCCTTGTAGCCGTCGGAGTTGTAGAACTTCTCCCAGGCCCGCTTGGCGAGCTTCTCGTCCCCGGTCTTGACGGCCGCGTAGGCATCGAGGCGCGAGTGGCCCTGGAACAGCAGCAGGCTGCCGAAGTCCGAGCCGTAGCGGGCCTTCTGCTCGGCCTTGGTGGCGTTGAAGTGACGGCAGTAGTCGAAGTACGCCTCGTTGAACTCCGGCATGTCGACGAGGTCGATGAGTTCGGCGCACAACTCGTTGAGGCCGAACACGGCCGACAGGTGGGAGACGCTCACCACGGGCTTGTCCGCGACGGCGAACCTGCCGGTGTCCAGGTCGTAGAGCCCGGTGCCCTGGACGAAGCCGTTGGGCTGGGCGGCGATGGTCTCCATGGTGGACAGCACGCGGGCCTTGGCCTTCTCCCACTTGGGGCCCTTGCGCTCCCACTCCGTCAGCCAGGCCGACACCAGGCCGCTCCAGTCCGTGCCGAAGCCGATCGACAGGGCGTGCCGGTCGGGTGTGTAGGGCTCGGTGCGGATCTTGCGGATGGGGTCGAGGACGAGGAACGTCTCGTCGGAGTCGACGTTGGCGTGCATGAGGTCGCCGACCCGCTCGTCCGCCGTGAGGAAGTAGTAGTAGCGCCGGTAGGTGGTGTTGGCGATGCGCTGCTGCTTGGCGCTGTCGGCGAAGTGCTGCACGCCGTGCCGGGTGCCCAGGCCCGCCCATTTGCCCAGGTGGTAGACGTCGACCTCGCCGGTGTGCCGGGTCATCGCCTCCGCGAAGCGGAAGATGTCGGCGCGGCCGGAGCGCAGGTAGGCGAACCAGAGCCACAGGTCCGGCGACAGTTCGGAGTTGTCCCAGGCGTAGCCGCCGATGTCGTACCGCCACTGGTGCCGGAAGGTGTCGTAGGTGTGCATGATGTCGCCGTAGTCCCAGAAGCCGTACCAGCGGCGCTGCTCCACCTGGTCCTTGTAGTAGGTGAAGAGGAAGTCCAGGTGGTCCTCGATCTTCGCCTTGGCGGGGGTGGAGCGGTCGGGCTCGGAGTACAGGCCCGGTCCGAAGACCTTGGCCTTGATGAGCTGGCCGGGCGGGGCGGCCAGTTGCGGCAGCACGCGGACGGCCTCGACCTGCTCGGCGAGCCGGTCGGGGCCCGGGGTCGAGTCGTTGGCCCAGAAGAGGAGTTCGGAGGTGCGGGCGATGCCGTACGGGGTGCCGAACTCCGGCTCGTAGTCCTCATAGGTGATGTTGAGGCCTTCGAGCTGTTCGGGGTAGGTGTCCTGGCCCATGCCGTCGTGGTAGAAGCGCAGGTCCATGGGCTGCGCCTCGGGCGACCAGAGCCAGAGGGTCACCTCGGCCTCGTCGGTGTGGGCGTCCCGGATGTCGAGCTGGGCGGGGAACTTCTCCCAGAAGTCGCGCAGTCCGAAGGAGAACCCGCCGCTCGCCCCGCCCACATAGCCGAAGCCGGACGCGCGCCGGCCACCACCCGCGCCGACCCAGCCGTGCCCCTTCTTGGTGCGCTTGCGCAGCGTGAAGCCGTCGGCGGACAGCTGGGAGAGGGTGTAGTCGCCCCACTCGGGGATGTACTGCAGGCGGGTCGTGACCCGCTGGTCCCAGGTGGCGGGGTCGGGCAGCTTCCTGCCTTCGAACTGGGCCGACTGCACGGCCGCGCCCGGGTCCCGGCGCAGTCCGGTGATGCCCTTGACGGCTTCGCGCAGCAGTCCGGTGCCGTCGCCGCCGATCCGGATGTGGCGGTCGTACGCCTCGTCCCGCATCGGCACGGTGAAGCGGACTCCGAGGCCGCGGATGAAGTCACCACTGGCCTTGCCCGGCTCCTGCGTGCCGTCGTAGGTGATGGTGTGCACCATGCGGAAGGAGTCGGCGCCCGCGTAGAAGTAGAGCCTGATCGAGAACGGCAGCCAGCCGCGGCCGCCCTTGCGGTGCTTGCCGTCGATGCGGACGACCGCGCGGACCGGGCCGGCCTGTTCGACCTCGACCTTGGAGATGGTGCCGTCGAAGCGCTCGGTCCTGACCGCGCCCTGGTCCTCGTCCTCGATCTCGGGCTGGCGGATCAGCACGAGCCGGCCGTTCTTGGCGATCTCCGTGGAGCCCCGGGTGACGGACTTGACGAGGGTGGAGCCGGACGTGCCGATCCTGGCGGTGATGACGCCGGTGGAGATGTCGATGGTGCCGCCGCGCTTCTGGACGGTGACCTTCTTCTCCGGTGCGCCGGGCGTCCCGGCGGCGAGGGTGAGCTTGCCGTCGCCCGAGGCGACCGCGTGCGCGGTCCATTTCAGGGAGCCGTCGGGCCAGTAGGCGATCGGCCAGGACTGCACGGGTACGGCCTTGCCGCCGGCGTCCGTCAGCGCGAAGGTCTGGTCCTTCTGGTACGCGCCCTTCGGCCAGGGCACACCGACGGTGGAACCCGGAGCGGCACCGAGACCGCCGTCCTCCAGCCAGTCCAGGGTCACCGGGTCCGCGTCGGCGGGTTCGGCTCCGGGCGCGGCCTGGGCGTGCTGGGCTCCCAGCGCCCAGCTGAACTGAGCGGCGGCTCCGGTGACGGCGGCTGCCTTGAGGAGGGACCTGCGGGGGATGGGAGACATGGCGATGATGCCTTTCCTTGTCCGTGCGGGAAGCAGTTCCGTGCGCTGGTCAGAGGCATGACAGAGAGAGGCGCGGCGTGCCGGCCGGCCTGGAGAGGGGGGGAGGCCGCCGTTCAGCGGTGCGGGTACCGCTCCTCCACTGCGACGGCGGCCGCCGCCACGGCCCCGAGGACGGCGACCGCCAGCGGCGCGGCGAACCAGGCGGACACGGCCACCACGGCCAGCCCGCCGACGATCAGGAAGGACCCGGCCGGGTCGAGCACCGTGCGCCGCCCGGCCCCGGCCAGCAGCGTCCGCCAGCGCGCTCCCGGCGCCCAGACCGCCGCCGCCCGCAGGCCGGCCACGACGAGCCCGATCAGCGCGACGACTCCGACGGCTCCGACGAGCGGCCCGCCGGGAATCCCCGCCCGGGCCGCCTGCACGTCCACCCAGACCGCGGCCACCGCCGCCCACCCGGCGAGCCCGGCGAGCCACCCGCCGCGCAGGGCCGTGCGGAAGTCGGCGGCGAACTCCCGCCAGCCACCGCCCTCATGAGCGGTACGGCGCCGCAGATGCCGCGCCCCGGCGGCGAACGCGGCGGGATAGGTGACCACCCCCAGGGAGGCCACCGCGATCCACACACCGGTCAGCAGGCACTCCGCGAACACCGCGAAACGCTCGGCCAGTGCCGACTCCCCCCGTGCCTTCACCCGTGTCCCGGCCATGCCGCCCTCAGCCCTTCAGACCCGACGTGGCCATGCCGTCGATCAGATAGCGCTGGAAGGCGAGGAAGAAGGCGAGCACCGGCAGCAGCGCGACCAGCGACATGGCGATCATGCCGCCGTAGTTGGCCAGCCCTTCCTGGTCGACGAACATCTTCAGGCCGAGCGAGACCGTGTACTTGTCGGGCTCGTTGAGGTAGATCAGCGGGCCCATGAAGTCGTTCCAGGAGTTGATGAAGGTGAAGATCGCACTGGTGATCAGGGCCGGCCGGGCCAGCGGCAGCACGATCGACCAGTAGATCCGCAGGTGCCCGCAGCCGTCGAGGCGGGCCGCCTCGTCCAGCTCCTTGGGCATGTTGCGCATGAACTGCACCATCAGGAAGACGAAGAACGCCTCGGTTGCCAGGTACTTGCCGAGCAGCAGCGGCGTGTAGGTGTTGATCAGCTCCAGGTTGCGGAACAGCACGTACTGCGGGATCAGCAGCACGTGGTACGGCAGCAGGAGCGTGCCGATCATCAGGGTGAACAGCAGATTGCGGCCCGCGAACCGGATCCTCGCGAAGGCGTACGCCGTCAGCGAGCAGGACACCAGGATGCCGATCACGGAGCCCACGGCGAGGAAGAGCGAGTTGAAGAAGAACGTGGAGACCGGGATGTCGGCGATGCCGTCGGCGAGGCTCGTGTAGTTGGCGATGACCGGGTCGCCCGGGAAGAGGTCCAGGCTGCCGACGATGTCCTCGCTCTTCTTGAAGGACCCGCCGACGACCCAGATCACCGGGTAGAGGATCACCGCGAGGATCAGCAGTGAGCCGATGTGCCAGGCCAGGGACCCGGGCAGCTTGTGCCGGAGCCTCCCGGTGGGCTTGATCTCGGTGGCCGATGGGGGTGCCCCCTGACCGAGCGGAGTCGAGAGATCGGGGGAGCTCATCGGGCGCCCTCCTCGTAGTGCACCCAGCGCTTCTGGGACCAGAACAGCACCGCCGTCACCAGGGCGACCGCGATCAGCAGGAGCCAGGCCATCGCGGAGGCCAGGCCCATGCGGCTGTTCTCGAAGCCCTGGACGTAGAGGTAGCAGGTGTAGACCATCGACCCGTCGGCCGGACCGCAGGCATTGCCTCCGGCGCCGCCGCCGACGATGTACGCCGAGCTGAAGATCTGGAAGGAGTGGATCGTCTCCAGCAGCACGTTGAAGAAGAGCACTGGGGAGATCATCGGCAGCGTGATGTTCCAGAACCGCCGCAGCTTGCCCGCCCCGTCGACCTCGGCCGCCTCGTACAGCTCGCGCGGGACCTGCTTGAGCCCGGCCAGGAAGATGACCATGGGGGCGCCGAACTGCCAGACGGTGAGCGCCACCAGGCTGTAGATGATCAGGTCCGGGTCGCCGGTCCAGCCGCCGGCGTCGATGCCGAAGATCTTCTGGGTACGGTCGACGATCGCGTCGTCCGAGAAGATCGCCTTCCACACGATCGCGACGGACACGCTCGCACCGATGAGCGACGGCGCGTAGAAGGCGGCCCGGTAGAAGGCCTGCCCGCGCCGGCTCTGGGCGAGCAGCAGCGCCACGCCGAGGGCGGCGATCAGCTTGAGCGGTGTGCCCACGGCGACGTACCAGAGCGTCACCTGCACCGAGTGGCGCCAGCGCGGATCGCCGAACATCTCGGAGAAGTTGTCGAGGCCGATCCACTGGGGCGCGTCGAAGAGGTTGTAGTCGGTGAAGGCGTAGTAGAGCGAGGCGATCATCGGGCCCGCGGTGAGCAGCAGGAACCCGGCGATCCAGGGGGACATGAAGAGATAGCCGGCCAGGTTCTCCCGGCGCCGCCGCCGCTTGAGGGCGGCGGGGCGCTCGGGCTTCACCGGACCGTGCCGCGGCTCGGAGTCCTGGGACAGGCCCTCCATCGCAGGGGCGTGTGTCACGGTGGTTCCCATCAGGTGCCGAGAGCCGTCTTCGACTCGGTGAAGAACTGCTTGACGGCCTCGTCGACCGAGCGCTTGCCCAGGCCGAGTTCCTCGCCGATGCGCAGGAAGGCGGCCTCGCAGACGTCCGCGCCGTTCGGGTGCGGGGTGATGGGCTCCAGCACGCCCGCCGTGACGAGGGACTCCTCGTAGGCGGCGATCGCCTTGTTGACCTCGTCGGTCGGCTTGTACGCGTCGTACTGCGCCTGGGTCGCGGGCACGCCACGGTCGTAGCCCATGATCTTGGCGACCTCGGGGTCGTGCACCATGAAGTCGATGAACTGGGCGACTTCCTTGGGATGCTGGGTGCGCTTGGAGGCGCTCAGCATGAGGGAGCCGAGGTACTGGCCGGTCTTCTTGCCGTCCGTCGTGGGGATGGGGGCCAGGCCGTACTCGCTCTTGCCCTCGGCCGTGTAGCGGACGGTGAAGTTATCCCAGGTGAACTCGCCGCCGGCGAGCTCGCCGGCGACCGCGGACTTGGGCTTGATCTGGGCGACCTTCTTCTGGTTGGCGTAGCTGCCGTCCTCGACGCCTTCCTTGGCCTTGGTCCACCAGTCCGTCAGATCCGCCTCGGTGAAGCCGAGCGCGTCCTCGGTGAAGAACGCCTTGCCGTTCTGGCGCAGGTAGAGGTCGTAGAGGTACATGATGTTGTACGGGCCGGTGTCACCGGCACGCCCCGTCTTCTGGCGGATCTTCTTCATCGCCGCGTGGTAGTCGTCCCAGGTCCATCCCTGCTCCGGCTTCACCCCGGCCCGGGTGTAGACGGGCTTGTCGATGACCAGGGCCATGGAGTTCGAACCGACGGGGACGCCGAGGAGCTTGCCGTCGATCTCACCGAACTTCGCGAGGCCCGCGCGGAATCCGTCCATCCGGAGGTTGCCGGCCTTCGCCTGCTCGCTGAGATCGAGCAGCACGTTCTTCGCGTCGTATTTCCGGAGGAAGCCGATCGCATTCTGGAACACGTCCGGCGGATTCCCGCCGGAGGCCTGGGTGTTGAACTTCTTCCAGAAGTCGGGATAAGGCTGGAAGTCCGTTTTCACCTTGATCTTCGGGTACTTCTTCTCGAAGAGCGCGATCGTCTTGTTGATTCTCTCGGCACGGTCCTCCGCGCCCCACCACGCGTAACGGATCGTCACCGTCCCGTCCGCGGAGGCCCCTCCGTCACCACCGCAGCCGGTCGTCGCGGCCAGCCCCAGCGCGGCTGCCGTGGCTCCGGCCGCCTTCAAAATCGTGCGTCTCTCAACATTCCTGCCGTTCACCACGGTTGGACCTCCCCGCGCGTCGTCCCGCTTGCATGAATCGTTTCAAGTAAGCGCTTGCTGGCACAAGGTACGGAGGGGCTGAGAGTGCGTCAATGATTCGGACAAGAATTTCTTACCGAGGCGGCGGGCGACGGGGCGGGCCGTGGAGGTGGGGCCGGGGACTCGGCTCGGGCGACATCGCTGGTGACGTCGATGCGGTCGAGGCGCCGCCTGCGGCGGGGCGAGCCGGGCCGCTTTCGGGCGCGACCGAAAAGCGACGCCGGGCCGGCGACCGGAGGGTGCGGGATCGAGGACCCTTTCCGGCCAGGCCGCTGCCGAGTCGTTGCGGGGTGCGATTGTCTACGGGGTGACGGCACCGGAGGGAGCGCCCTGACGGACGAGTCGGTGCGCCCGGCGGGATCGATGGTGGTCGCAGACCGGGCGGCGCAGGGTGCCGGGTGACAGGCCGCTCCCCCGCGCTTCGCCGGTTCGCCTCCCCCGCGGCGCATGCGACAGCCCTCAGCGGACGGACCTCGGCGCCCTCCGGGACCTTGGAGACGCATGCGGCACCCGCGCCGGCCGATGGGCGGGGCGGTGTTCCAGCCACGCCGCCCGGCGGTACCGAGCGCCGCGGGCAAGCCCTCCGTCAGCGATCTCCCGGCCCCGTCTCCCGCCCGGAGGCCCGGCGACACTTCGGCAGATACGACAACGGCAGCCCACCTGCGTAGTCGCAGGTGGGCTGCCGGTCCGGGTGGGCGATACTGGGTTCGAACCAGTGACCTCTTCGGTGTGAACGAAGCGCTCTCCCACTGAGCTAATCGCCCGGGCGCAGGAAGAACATTACCCCATGTCAGCGGGTGCCTGTGACGCTCACTGGTCCTCGATCTTCCACGGCATGACGATGCCGAACTTCCACAGGTAGACACCGAGCAGGACGCCCACGATCACCAGCCCGATCAACGTCAGGATGATGTTGCGGCGCCGCACCTTGGGGTCGAGGGCCCGCTGGGCCGCCTCGGTGACCTTCCGCTTGGTCCAGCGGAGCACCAGCTGGGCCCAGACGAACTCCGTCGCCCAGATCGCCATGCCGCCGAAGATCACGACCCAGCCCGGTCCGGGAAGCGGCAGCATGATGATGCCGGCCACGACGACCGCGAGGCCGATGATGAAGACGCCGACCTGCCAGCTCACGTGCAGCGCCCGGCGCGCCTTGATGAATTCCGGCGCTCGCGAGCCGAGCCCGCGGTCCTGGTCGCCGTGCACCTCGCCCGGCCCCGATCCGTCCGACGCCACGACCACCTCGCCCGGCTCGTTACTCCCCGTATTCATACGGCCGAACACTACCCGAGCGAAACCAGTCACCGGAATGGACGCACGACGCGAACGACCCCTCGGCCGGAAGAGTTACGTAAAGGCACGCAAAACACTCAGAGGGGTTTACAACGGCACCGTAGGTGGCATGTCGATTTCGCCGACGTGCGAATCCCCGAGCGCACACTGAGCGAAAGGCCCTGGCGCTTATGAACACCACGGTCAGCTGCGAGCTGCACCTGCGCCTCGTTGTGTCGAGCGAGTCCTCCCTGCCTGTCCCCGCAGGCCTGCGGTACGACACGGCCGACCCCTACGCCGTGCACGCCACCTTCCACACCGGAGCCGAGGAGACCGTCGAGTGGGTGTTCGCCCGCGACCTCCTCGCCGAGGGACTTCACCGCCCCACGGGCACCGGCGACGTCCGCGTCTGGCCATCACGCAGTCACGGTCAGGGCGTCGTGTGCATCGCCCTGAGCTCGCCGGAGGGCGAGGCCCTGCTGGAGGCCCCGGCGCGGGCGCTGGAGTCCTTCCTGAAGCGGACCGACGCCGCCGTGCCGCCCGGCACGGAACACCGGCACTTCGACCTCGACCAGGAGCTCTCGCACATCCTGGCGGAAAGCTAGGGCGAGGCCCCCACAAAGCCGCCCGGCGCCGTCCACTCGGGGAGACGGCTCGGGCCAGGACAACCGCACACGGGATGACACCGGCGCCGATACCGCGGCTCACGCGGCTCGGCGCCGGTTCGCGGGTACGCCCTCCCCCGCTCACTCGCAACCGCTGCCGGGCGCTCGGGAACCCCCGAGCGCCCTGCGGCGTTGTATTCGAAGCCATGTGCGGGCATCTGGAGGGTCCGGCGATGGCGGAGCCGTTACCATCGGCCAGCATCGGCGGGCGCCCGCCCGACCCTCAGGCCAGGGAGCAAATCGTGCTGATCACCCACGACACCCGGTGCGCCCTCGACACCGTGGTCGATCTGGTGAACACCGCACCGGAGGACGACACGGCGGCGGACGGGCTGCCGGACGTGGCGACCCTCACGGACTTCGTGCGGAACCACGAGATCAGCGATGTCGGGGTGCTCTCGGAGTTCGACCTGTCCGCGGTGCGCAAGATCCGCGGACGCTTCGCCGCCGTCTTCGCCGCCCCCGACGCCCGGGCCGCCGCCGGGCAGATCAACGACCTGGTCGCGGCCGCCGGAACCACCCCCCGGCTCACGGACCACGACGGCTACGACTGGCATGTGCACTACTTCGCCCCCGGTGCCTCCGTCGCCGATCACCTGGCCGCCGACTGCGGGATGGCGTTGGCGTTCTTCGTGGTCGCCGGAGAGCAGGAGCGGCTGCGGCGCTGTGAGGCGCCCGACTGCCGGCGCGCCTTCGTCGACCTGTCCCGTAACCGCTCGCGGCGCTACTGCGACAGCCGCACCTGCGGAAACCGCCTGCACGTGGCCGCGTATCGCGCGCGCCGCAAGGAAGCCGCGGGCTGACCGCCGCCGCCGGTTCGCGGAACCCCGGAGGTCGCCGGCACCTACCGGCCCATGCCGAGGTCGTCGATGCCGACCGCCTCGCGCCGAGGCCGTCGATGCCGGCGCGGCCCCGGCGGGTGGCGCCGGGTACCGCGGGTCAGGCTCACAGCAACAGCAGATCGTGCAACGAGGCCATGAGCAGCAGGCTCCCGATCACCGCCAGGAAGATCATCAGCGGTGGCTGGGAGAGGGCGAAGAGGCAACCGCGCGGCTCGTCCTGCCGGGGACGTGGCTCGTCCGGCGGGAGAAAGGGCTCCTCCCGCGGAGGACATGGCTCGTCCTGCGGCGGGGCGGGGTCGCTCTGTTTCGTCGTGTCCAGCATCTCGCGGCGATGATGACGCAGTCGCCCGGCCGAACGCGATCAGTGCGCTCGTTCCGTGCGGGAGTGCGCCGATTCCGCGAGGTCCGGTTCGGGTTGTGATCACTTCCGCGCGTCAGCGGACTCACTGTGACGATTCAGTCCCGGGCGGGGCGGCCGTCATATGCCGTGCTTCTTGAGGATGGCCTCGATGTCGCTGAAGTCGTCCTCGCCGCGGGACGCCGGCGCGGGCCGGTTCGCCGGGCGGGAGCCCTGACCCAGGGAGGGCGCCGAGGCGGGTGCCACCGCGTCGGGCCGCTCGGCCGCCCGGGCCGCGGCCCTGCGCTCTTTACGGGTGCCACCGCGCCGGCGCTCCACGGCTCGCGTGGTCATGAACAGCACCCACGCGAGACCGAGCACCCCGAATCCGGCCCAGGCCGTCGGGCTGAACGCGGTGTCGGCCAGCCACTCGACCACCCCCGTCATCACCAGGCCGATCGGGACGAGGGAGTAGGCCGCGACACGCACCGCGGTGAGGTAGCGCTTGCGGTACGCCGTGACGACCGCGATGCCCAGGCCTGCCGCGGACACGGCGGAGCAGACGGTCTCGGCAATCATCCGGTCCTCCAGGCGTGGCGCATCGGGTCGGAACACTTTCGTCCCTTCCATCCTGCACCCGCCGCACCCCGGCGGGCCATGCTCCGGGCCCGACATCAGGGACATCTCCGGGTCCCCTCCTCCGCAGGTTCCGATGCGGGCCGCGCTCCCGGTCGCGCCTGCTGGAAGACTGTCGGTATGAGCGACCCCTCCTCCGACCGTTCCACCGCCCCCGTCCTCGAGATCTGGTGCGACCTCCAGTGCCCGGACTGCCGTACCGCGCTGGACGATCTCCATGCCCTGCGCGCCCGCTACGGCGACCGTCTGGAGCTGCGGCTGCGGCACTTCCCGCTGGAGAAGAACAAGCACGCCTTCGCCGCCGCCCAGGCAGCGGAGGAGGCATGGGAGCAGGGCCGGGGCTGGCCGTACGCGGAGGCCCTGCTGGGGCGGGTCGAGGAGCTGGCCCGTAAGGGGGAACCCTTCCTGGTCGAGGTGGCCCGCGAACTGGACCTGGACGCCGAGGAGTTCGACACCGCTCTGGTCGACGGCCGGCACATCCTGATCGTGGACGCCGACCAGGCCGAGGGCAAGGCGATCGGCGTGACCGGCACCCCGACGTACGTCATCGGCGGTGAGCGGCTCGACGGCGGCAAGAGCCAGGAGGGGCTGCGCGAGCGGATCGAGGAGATCGCGGACCGGCTGCTGGCCGGGCGGGAGCACTGACTCCCCCGCTCCGCTCCCGGCTCCCGGGACGCTAGAGCAGCGGTTTGTACATGGCGTACCGCTCGGTCTCGTAGCCGAGCGACGCATACAGCCGCTCGGCCGGGGTGTTGCCGGCGAAGACGTTGAGCCCGAGCGTCCGCCTGCCCTCCGCGATCGTCTGGGCCTCGGCCAGCAGCATCAGGGTGCGGCCGTGGCCCTTTCCGCGGTGGGCGGCGTCGGTCTCCACGTCGAAGACGAACGCGCTGTCCGCGCGCACCGCCAGCCACAGCGTGCCCACCGGTGTCCCCAGGTGCTCGACGACGCTGATCAGCATGCCGGGGGTGGCGAGACCGTCGGGCAGCAGAGTGGCGTGGTCGCGCTCCGACTTGGCCCGGGCCTCGGCCTCCGGGACGCCCCGCTCGATCCAGCTGCGCGCGTACTCCTCCTTGCCCTTCTCCAGCCAAGGGCCGAACTCGGCTTCGGTCATGGGCCGGGCGCGGCTGCCCCCGGGCAGCTCCGGCGGGGTGTCGCCGAGCTGCTTCTCCATGCCGCGGTTGCGGACGACGTAGCCGAGCGCCGTGGCGAGCCGCAGGCCCGCCTCGGACGTGGCGCGGACGGCCGCCTCGATGCGGCGGCACCCCCAACCGCGCGCCACCTCCTCCGCGGCGAGCGCGGCGACCGTGCCCCGGCCCCGCCTGCGGTCCGGTTCGTCGATGTGGAGCTCCATGATCCGGGCCACCGCCCGGCCGAACACGGGATGCGTGCCGAGGTGTATCGCCCCCACGGGACGGCTGTTCACGCACACCTGGTAGCGGCGCGAGCGCGTCCCGTCGGCGTTCTGCTGAAGCGGCTCGGTCGGCCGCAGGGTCGTGGTCATCAGGGGTGTTCTACCCGCAACCACGGCCCCCTTCAGCCGATTTTCCGGGGGCTGTCAGGGGTCGAGGTCGCTGCCGGCCCGCTCCTCGAAGAGCCGCATGGCCTTGGCGGTCACCGGACCGGGCGCGCCGGACAGCTCTCGGCCGTCGACGCGGTGCACGGCCTGTACGTCCCGCAGGGTGGACGTCAGGAAGATCTCCTCGGCCCGCTCCAGGACGTCCAGCGGCAGGTCGGTCTCCTTCGCGCCGGTCCATTCGACCGCCAGCGCTCGGGTGATGCCCGCGAGGCAGCCCGAGGCGACCGGCGGGGTGTGGATCTCGCCGTCGAGGACGACGAAGACGTTCGACCCGGTGCCCTCGCACAGCTGTCCCACCGTGTTGGCGAACAGGGCCTCGGAGGCGCCCTGTTCACGCGCCCGGGCGAGAGCGACGACGTTCTCGGCGTACGAGGTGGTCTTCAGGCCGGTGAGGGCGCCACGCTCGTTGCGGGTCCAGGGCACGGTGATCACGGCGGTGGAGTCGGGGCGGCGGGTCGTCTCGCCGAGGGCGACGACGAGGGTCGGGCCGTGGTCGCCGCGGTCGGAGCCGAGGGGGCCGTGGCCACCGGTGTAAGTGATGCGGAGACGGCCGAGCGGCACGGGGCCGGCTTCGAGGACCGCGGCGCAGGCGCGGCGCACCTCGTCGTGGTCCGGATCCGGCAGCCCCAGGCCGCGCGCGGACCGGGTCAGCCGGTCGAGGTGCCGGGTGAGGGCGAACGGCCGGCCGTGCACGGCCTTCACCGTCTCGAAGATGCCGTCGCCCACGGTCAGGCCGTGGTCGAAGACGGAGACGCGGGCGGACTCGGTGTCCTGCAGTCCGCCGTCGAGCCAGATCTTCACGTCAGGTCCTCCCGGAGGTCCTCTCCACTCACCTCGTACGCTCCCGACGCTATCGCGAGCAGCCGGGACGCCTTCAGCTCGGTCTCGCGCCACTCCCCCTCGGGATCGGAGCCCCAGGTGATGCCGGCGCCGGTGCCGAAGCGCAGTACGCCCTCCGCCCGGTCGATCCAGAACGTACGGATGCCGACGGCCAGCTCTGCGACCCGCCGGTCGGCGTCGACCCACCCGATCCCGCCGCAGTACGGCCCCCTGGGCGCCGTCTCGAGCGTGTCGATGATCCGCAGCGCGCTGGACTTGGGCGCGCCGGTGACCGAGCCGGGAGGGAAGGCGGCGCCGATCAGCTCGGCCCAGCCGGCCCCGTGATCGAGCTCGCCGCGGACCGTCGAGACGAGGTGGACCAGCCCCGGGTGCTTCTCGACGGCACACAGGTCGGGCACCGTCACACTGCCCGTGGCGCACACCCGCCCGATGTCGTTGCGGACGAGGTCCACGATCATCACGTTCTCGGCGTAGTCCTTCTCCAGCAGGTCCGCCTCCGTCCTGCCGGTGCCCTTGATCGGCCCGGACTCCACGATCCGGCCGTCGCGCCGCAGGAACAGTTCGGGCGAGGCGGTGGCGATCTCCACGCCGTGCCCGGGCAGGCGAATCGTTCCCGCATACGGTGCAGGGTTGCCGCGGGCGAGCAGTGCCGTGAGGGCGTCCACGTCGGCGCCGGGCGGGACGGGCGCCGACAGCACCCGGCACAGGTTCGCCTGGTAGACCTCGCCGGCCGCGATGTGGTCGCGGATCCGCCGGACGGCGGCCGTGTACGCGGCGCGGTCGAGCGAGGACGTCCAGTCACCGGCCGCCGGCCCGTGCCATGCGCCGGGCACGGGGGCGGGCACGTCCGCGGTCCGGACCTGCGCGAAGCGGGCGCAGGTCAGCCGGCCCTCGAAGTCCGCGCAGACGGCCCAGAAACCGCTGGACTCCAGGGCTTCGGGGTCGTCGGTGACGTCGAGGAGCCCGGTGGCGACGCGGTCGCCGAAGCGGGCGAGAGGAGGGAGGTCGAGCACGCAGTCGAGTCTATGGCGGGCGTCTCGCGGGTGGCCGCGATGCCCCGCCGACGGCCCTGTGACGCCCTTGAGCAGGGGAAGCGCAGCACGCTGCACAAACGCGTTTTTGTACTGGCCCCGGTATCCGCTAGAGTTCAACACGTCGCCGGGCCGCGAGAGCGGATCGGAAAGACAGGCGAACGTAGCTCAGTTGGTAGAGCGCAACCTTGCCAAGGTTGAGGTCGCGAGTTCGAACCTCGTCGTTCGCTCGAAAGAGCAAGGGGATCTTCCCGAACCCCTGCACTCCTGGTGGAGTGGCCGAGAGGCGAGGCAACGGCCTGCAAAGCCGTCTACACGGGTTCAAATCCCGTCTCCACCTCCAAGGACGATTAGCTCAGCGGGAGAGCGCTTCCCTGACACGGAAGAGGTCACTGGTTCAATCCCAGTATCGTCCACTGGATCTCTCAAGGTCCCACCCGCGCGATTAGCTCAGCGGGAGAGCGCTTCCCTGACACGGAAGAGGTCACTGGTTCAATCCCAGTATCGCGCACGCAGTGCCCATGAGCGGACACAGTCCGTACACATGGCCCCGAGGACGATTAGCTCAGCGGGAGAGCGCTTCCCTGACACGGAAGAGGTCACTGGTTCAATCCCAGTATCGTCCACATCACACAGGAGCCCCCGGCCGTTCGCGGCCGGGGGCTCCTTGCGTTTCGCGTCGTCGTCCCGCGAGGCGCGTCAGGACGAGAACAGCATGTGGCCGAAGCTCTTGCTGCGGTGGTGGCCGTGATGACCATGATGGCCGTGGCCGCCGTGCGGGGCGCCCCAGGCGGGAGCCGGCGGGGCCGGGTAGGCCTGCGGGCCGGGCGGGGGCGGCGGGGCGGGCTGGGACCACTGTGCCTCGAGGCGGGTCAGGGACTCCAGCTCGCCGTAGTCGAGAAAGATCCCGCGGCAGCCGCTGCACTGCTCGATCTGGACACCGTTGCGGTTGTACGTGTGCATCGGTGCACGGCACTTCGGACACTGCATGGTGGTTCAACTCCTCGCCGGTCGGTCCTGCTTCACATCTCGCCAGGACAGACTCTGTCCCGCTGCAGTCGGTTGCACCCTACTTCGCGTGCTCCTGCGCCAACTGTGCCGGGACGGTAGCCATTCGGTCACAGGCGTCCACGACCGCCTGCTCCACCTCGTCCAGCGGGCGCCCGGCCGCGACCGCCTTGGCGACGGCCCGGGCCGCGGTCTGCGCGGTGAGGGCGCGGGCGGCGACGTCGAGGGCGGGCCAGGGGTCGCCCTCGACGGGGACGGCGGGACCGCCGGCCTCGCGGTAGGCGGTGAGGAATCGGGTCCACTCCCCGGGCGGGAGCAGGCCGCAGGCGTACCAGGCGGCGGGGCGGGCGAGGTCCCAGGCGGGGACGCCGGTGCCGAGGTCGTCCACGTCTATCAGCAGCCAGGGGCCGTCGGGGGCGGGACGGCGGACGAGCTGGCCGAGGTGGAGGTCGCCGTGGCAGAGGGTGCCGGTGTGCGGCATCGGGGCCTCGGCCCGGGCCCAGGGCGGGAGGGTGGCCCAGGCGCGCAGGACGGGGGCGGCCGCGGGGTGCGGACCGGCCTCGCGGAGCCGGGCCACGGCCCGGGCCGCCTTCGCGGGGCCGCGCATGGGAGGCAGGTCCGGCGGGGCCGGAGCGCGGTGGAGGCGGGCGAGGAGAGTGGCGGCGGCTTCCCAAGGGGCGGCGTCCGGGTCGCCGGGATCCACGGGTGCGCCGTACGGCCAGAACGTCACGAGGCGTCCGTGCAGGGCGAGCGGGGCGGGGTCGAGTGGAGGCAGGAGGATGCCGGGGAGGCGGGTGGCCAGATCGAGGCGGCCGGCGAGTTCGGCCGGGTCGCTGTCCGGTGGGTGGGCCTTCGCGACGGTGTCCGCGTGGCGTACGACGACGCCGTCGGGGCGGTCCGCGAGCGTGGCCGCGCCGCAGGGACAGGCCGACGAGCGCGCGTGTGCGGCGACTCGGGCCCTGACGGCGAGCGCGCGCAGGAGTGGGGCGGGGGTCACGGGGTGAGGGTACGTGCGGTGGGGTGCGCGGCGTCGGGAAGTGGCGGCATCGGATGCGCGGTGCCAGGAACTGCGGGCATCAGGTGCTCGGCGTCCGGAGCTGCCGGTGTCCGGTGCACGGCGCCAGGAACTGCAGGCATCAGGTGCTCGGCGTCCGGAGCTGCCGGTGTCCGGTGCGCGGTGCCAGGAACTGCGGGCATCAGGTGCTCGGCGTCCGGAGCTGCCGGTGTCCGGTGCACGGCGCCAGGAACTGCGGGCAATAGGTGCTCGGCGTCCGGGTGGGGCGTGGCGGCCTGGATTGGGGTGCTCGCTCTGGCCGTCGGTGGCGCCTTCGGCGGCACGCATGCCCCGCAGCGGAGGCGGGGCAACCGGCTGAAGGCAAAGCAATGCCGGCGCAGCTCCCCAGCTGCGCCGGCATCTGTGCCGTCCGCCGCACCCCCGTCCCCACGGGGTTTCATGGGTGTGATGTTCCCGCCCGGACCGCTCTTCCGGGCCTGGGGTCGCCGCTCAGCGCCCCAGCATCTCTCCCACGGACGACGCCTGTGTGGCCACTGTCTCCCACCCGTCGAAGACGAGGAGGAGCAGGACCGCCAGGGGAAGGGCCATCAGCGTCGCCACCAGCGGGTGGCGACGGCCCTGGCGGCGGGGGCGGAACGCGGCGGCGTACGCCTTGCGTCCCTCCTCGCGGAGCAGTGTCCGCGGTGCCGTCTGGGCCATGGTCCCTCTCCTGACCGTTCTCCGTTGTGGTTTACAGCGGCGAGCGTCTGACCTCGGGGGACGAGTGCTGCCACCCGCCGCTTGACCTCAAATCTAGGCGTCCGGCCCCTCCCCGGCGTCATGCCCTCGTACCGATTGCCGGGCCTCCCCTAGGATGAGCCGCCACCTGCGATGTACTCCCCTGGGTGGAGACGCAGCCGCGGGTCTCAGGGTCTTCCCCGACGGGACGCCGGGATCATCCCTCTTTGTCTGAGCTCTCCTCCCGCGGAACGGGCTGTTCCACGAGCGCGAGCACCCGATTCGCCATGAAGCGGGCGGTACGGACGACCGTCCCGCTTCGGGTGACTTCGCTCACTTCCACGACACCTCGGCGCACCGCGGTCTCCACCCTGCGGCCCGCTCTGCTCGCCACGACCTCGTAGGTGCGCGTCGTGTCCCCCGCATCCACGACTATCTCCACACGATCACCCTTCACAGGACCAATCCCCCTTCTGCGACGGGTGGTTGGGATCACTCCGCACGCGAAGTCCGCCTCTCCGCGCCCTCCCTGACCACTCTTCAAGTCTCCCACCCACCACTGACAATCCATCACCCTGAGAGGGCGCGGCCTCTGCGCGCGGGCGGCCGCGGAAACGTAAGCTGTGGCTCGTCACAGGACCGGGCAGCGGGGATGAACATGGCGATGATGCGCCTGAGGCGCGAGGACCCGCGCGTCGTCGGCTCGTTCAAGCTTCACAGGCGGCTCGGCGCGGGCGGGATGGGCGTGGTCTACCTGGGCTCCGACAAGAAGGGGCAGCGGGTCGCGCTCAAGGTCATCCGTCCCGACCTGGCGGAGGACCAGGAGTTCCGCTCCCGGTTCGCCCGTGAGGTCTCGGCGGCCCGGCGGATCCGTGGCGGCTGCACGGCCCGGCTGGTGGCCGCCGACCTCGACGCGGACCGCCCCTGGTTCGCCACGCAGTACGTACCCGGCCCATCACTGCACGACAAGGTCGCGGCCGAGGGCCCGCTCTGCGCGGCCGATGTCGCGGCCGTCGGTGCCGCCCTGTCGGAGGGCCTGGTCGCGGTGCACGAGGCCGGGGTGGTGCACCGGGACCTGAAGCCGTCCAACATCCTGCTGTCCCCGAAGGGGCCGCGGATCATCGACTTCGGCATCGCCTGGGCCACCGGCGCCTCGACGCTCACCCATGTCGGCACGGCGGTCGGCTCGCCCGGCTTCCTCGCGCCGGAGCAGGTGCGCGGGGCCGCCGTCACACCGGCCACGGACGTGTTCTCGCTCGGTGCCACGCTCGCGTACTCCTCGATGGGCGACTCGCCCTTCGGGCACGGCAGTTCCGAGGTGATGCTGTACCGCGTGGTGCACGAGGAGCCGCAGCTGCACGGTGTGCCCGACGCGCTGGCTCCGCTCGTCCGGGCGTGTCTGGCGAAGGACCCCGAGGAGCGGCCCAGCACGCTCCAACTGTCGCTGCGCCTCAAGGAGATCGCCGCCCGGGAGTCGCAGGATCTGGCCGGTGTCCGGCCGCCCGCGCCGCGCGGTGCCGACGGCGACCGGCCCGTCGACACCTACCCCGAGCGGGTCCGGCGTCCGCAGGGGCAGCAGAGTTCCGGGGCGCAGCGGGGCCGGGGCACTCCCCCGCCCCGGGGTTCCGCTCCCTCCCGGGACGGCCATGCCTCGCCGGACGGTGCGGCTTCGCAGAGCGGGACGGGTGCGCGGGGCGGAGTCCGGGCGACCGGGGGCGGGAACCGGTCGACGGGGAGCGGAAGCCGCGGCAGGACCCCGATGCGCGGACCCGGCGCCTCGCGTGGCGGCGCCCCGTCGCGGTCGGGGGCGCGGCCGACGCCCGCCGGACGCGATGGGACGCGATCGGGCAGTGGCGGGCGCCCCGCTCCGCACAGCGGCGCCGGACGCCCGGCGTCCAGGAACACGGGAACCCGGCTGCGGCCCGCGAATCCGCGGCTGCTGCGGCAGCGGCTGTTCGTGTTCGTCGTGGTGACGCTGCTGGTGGCGGTGGGTATCGCCCTGGTGCAGGGCTGCCAGGGGCCGGCGCGGGGACTCGGCGGCGACGGGGTCGGCGTGCGGCAGGAGCACGTCCAGCAGGACGACCCTCCGCGCAGCTTCGCGCCGTAGGGGCCCGCATCGCGCGACCCGGGCCGTGGAACGACGTCCGGTCTCAGCGGGGTGTCACAGCCGCGGCATGATCCGTTCGAAGAACTCGCGGTCGCCGTCGAAGACCGGGTCCAGGGCCAGGAACTCCCCCGGAGTGACCCAACGGGTCTCGGCGACCTCGCGCGGGTCGGGGACCACCTCGCCGGTGTCGGCCCGGGCGGTCCACCGGTGGAGACGGAAGCGGTGGTCGTCGGTCTCCGACTCCCAGACCTTCGCCTGCGGAACGACGGTGAGGCCGACCTCCTCGCGGGTCTCCCGGACGACCGCCTGCTCCTGGGTCTCGCCCGGCTCGACCTTGCCGCTGAGAGGCTGCCAGTAGCCGGGCCGGGCGACGGCCGGACCGCGCCGGATCGCGAGGAGGCGCTCGCCGCGCCGGAGTACGGCGACGATCGCCTCGCGCTGCTCCACGGGCGTCCTTAGGCCGTGGGCCGGCCGGTGGCCACGGCGTAGAAGGCCACGGCGGCGGCCGCGCCCACGTTGAGGGAGTCCACACCGTGGGACATGGGGATGCGGACCCATTCGTCGGCGGCGACCAGGGCCTGGGTGGACAGGCCGTCGCCCTCGGCGCCGAGCATCAGGGCCACGCGGTCCATGGTGTGCGGGGCGGCCTCGTCGAGGGAGCGGGCCTTCTCGTCGGGGGTGAGGGCGAGGAGGGTGAAGCCCGCCTCGCGGACCGACTCCAGTCCCTTCGGCCAGGTGTCGAGGCGGGCGTACGGGACGGAGAAGACCGCGCCCATGGAGACCTTCACGCTGCGGCGGTAGAGGGGGTCGGCGCAGTCGGGCGAGAGCAGGACGGCGTCCATGCCCAGGGCGGCGGCCGACCGGAAGATCGCGCCGATGTTGGTGTGGTCGTTGACCGACTCCATGACGACGACGCGGCGGGCGGTCCGCAGGAGGTCGGCGGCCGTGGGCAGGGGTTTGCGCTGCATGGAGGCGAGCGCGCCGCGGTGCACGTGATAGCCGGTGACCTGCTCGGCGAGCTCCGGGCTGACGGCGTAGACCGGGGCGGGGAGTTCGTCGATGACGTCGCGCATGACGTCGACCCACTTGGCCGAGAGCAGCATGGACCGCATCTCGTAGCCCGCTTCCTTGGCCCTTCTGATGACCTTCTCGCCCTCGGCGATGAACAGGCCCTCGGCGGGTTCGCGCTTGCGGCGCAGCTCCACGTCGGTCAGGCCGGTGTAGTCGCGCAGACGCGGGTCGTCGGGATCCTCGACGGTGATGAGATCGGCCACAGGGTGATACTGCCTTGTCCTGGGTGTGGTGCCAACGGCTCGGGACGGGTTGGGTTACCCGGGGTTACTCATTCGTCGCCGGGGCGGGGGAGCCGACCTTCACGACCTCGCCGATGACGATGACCGCCGGCGGCTTCACGTCCTCGGTGCGCACGGTCTCCGCGACCGTCGCGAGGGTGGCGTCGACGCGGCGCTGAGCGGCGGTCGTGCCCTCCTGGACGAGGGCGACGGGGGTGCCGGCCGGCTTTCCGTGGGCGACGAGCGTCTCGGCGATCTTTCCGATCTTGTCTACGCCCATGAGGATCACCAGCGTGCCGGTCAGCCGGGCCAGGGCGGGCCAGTCGACGAGGGAGCGCTCGTCGTCGGGCGCGACATGGCCGCTGACCACGGTGAACTCGTGGGCGACGCCGCGATGGGTGACCGGGATGCCGGCAGCGCCCGGGACCGAGATCGAACTGGAGATCCCGGGGACGACCGTGCAGGGGATGCCCGCCTCGGCGAGGGCCTGGAGCTCCTCCATGCCGCGGCCGAAGACGTACGGGTCGCCGCCCTTCAGGCGGACGACCGACTTGCCCTGCCTCGCGTGCTCGATCAGCGCGTTGTTGATGGCCTCCTGGGCCATGAAGCGGCCGTAGGGGATCTTCGCCGCGTCGATCACCTCGACATGGGGCGGCAGTTCGGCGAGGAGGTCGCGCGGGCCGAGGCGGTCCGCGATGACGACGTCCGCCTCGGCGAGCAGGCGGCGGCCGCGCACGGTGATCAGGTCCGGGTCGCCGGGGCCGCCGCCGACCAGGGCGACTCCGGGGGTGCGGGTGCGGTGGTGCGGGGCGACGAGCGTGCCGTCGCGCAGGCCCTCGACGACCGCGTCGCGGACGGCGGCGGTGTGGCGAGGGTCGCGCCCCTTGGCGTCGGTGGTCAGGACCGCGACCGTGACGCCCTCGCTGTGGCCGGTCGCCGGGGTCCAGGCGGTGGCCCTGTCGGCGTCGTCGGAGCGGACGCACCAGACGCGGTGGCGTTCCGCCTCGGCCGATGCCCTGCCGTTCGCCTCCGTGTCGCTCGTGGCGATCAAGGCGTACCAGGCGTCCGCGAGGTCGCCCTCCCGGTACGGGCGCCTGTCCCAGGTGATCTCGCCGGCGTCCGCCATGGCCTCGACCGAGGGCGTCGCCTCGGGGGACACGAGGAGGATGTCCGCGCCCGCCGCGATCAGTGCCGGGAGGCGGCGCTGGGCGACCTGGCCGCCGCCGAGGACGACCACACGACGGCCGGTGAGGCGGAGGCCTACGGGGTAGGCGGGATGTTCGGCCATGAGGTGCGGCTCCTGTTGCGGCGGTGTTCAGTGCCCTGACGTGCGGATTTTAGTGGGCGGGAGGGAGGGCGGCTCAGGTGGTCCAGTGACTGGGCACCCGAGGGTGCCGCCGGTGGGCGGCCCCGTGGGTCCGTGGGCGGGCGATCCGCCCCGCGGACCGCCCGCCCACACACCCACGGGGCCGGCGTCGAGCCCTACTTCTCCGTGACTCCTGCCGAGTCGAACGTCGCCACCTCGTGCATCGCCCGGGCCGTGCTCTGGACCAGCGGCAGGGCGAGCAGGGCGCCGGTGCCCTCGCCGAGCCGGAGGTCGAGGTCGACCAGGGGGCGCAGGCCCAGCTTGTTGAGGGCGGCGACGTGGCCCGGCTCGGCGCTGCGGTGGCCCGCGATGCACGCGGCCAGGACCTCCGGGGCGATCGCGCGGGCGACCAGGGCGGCGGCGCCGGCGCTGACGCCGTCGAGGATCACCGGCGTACGCAGGGAGGCGCCACCGAGGAGCAGGCCGACGATGGCGGCGTGCTCGAAGCCGCCGATCGCGGCGAGCACGCCGATCGGGTCGGCCGGGTCCGGCTGGTGGAGCTCCAGGGCCCGGCGGACGACCTCGGTCTTGCGGGCGAGGGTCTCGTCGTTGATTCCGGTGCCCCGGCCGGTGACCTCCGCCGGGTCCGCGCCCGTGAAGACGGAGATCAGGGCGGCGGACGCGGTGGTGTTCGCGATGCCCATCTCACCGGTCAGCAGCGCCTTGTTGCCGGCGGCGACCAGGTCCCGGGCGGTCTCGATGCCGACCTCGATGGCCTGCTTGGCCTCCTCGCGGGTCATGGCGGGACCGGTCGTCAGGTCGGACGTGCCGGCACGGATCTTGCGGGGCAGCAGGCCCGGGGTGGCCGGGAGGTCGGCGGCGACACCCACGTCCACGATGCAGACCTCGGCACCGACCTGGGTGGCGAAGGCGTTGCAGACGGCTCCGCCGCCGAGGAAGTTGGCCACCATCTGGGCCGTGACCTCCTGCGGCCAGGGGGTGACGCCCTGGGCGTGCACACCGTGGTCGCCCGCGAAGATCGCTACGGCCGCGGGCTCCGGGATGGGCGGCGGGCACTGGCGGGACAGGCCGGACAGCTGCGCGGAGATGATCTCCAGCATGCCCAGCGCTCCGGCCGGCTTGGTCATACGCTTCTGGCGCTCCCACGCCTCGCCGAGCGCCTTGGCGTCCAACGGGCGGATCTGCGCGACGGTCTCGGCGAGCAGGTCGTGGGGTTCCTCTCCGGGCAGGGCACGGCGGCCGTATGTCTCTTCGTGCACGACCCACGACAGCGGGCGGCGCTTGGACCAGCCGGCCTGCAACAGCTCGGGCTCGTCCGGGAACTCGTCGACGTAGCCGACGCACAGGTAGGCGATGATCTCCAGGTGCTCGGGCAGGCCGAGGGCGCGGACCATCTCGCGCTCGTCGAAGAAGCTGACCCAGCCGACGCCGAGGCCCTCGGCGCGGGCGGCGAGCCAGAGGTTCTCCACGGCCAGGGCGGCCGAATACGGGGCCATCTGGGGCTGGGTGTGGCGGCCGAGGGTGTGGCGGCCACCGCGGGTGGGGTCGGCGGTGACCACGATGTTCACCGGCGTGTCGAGGATGGCCTCGATCTTCAGTTCCTTGAACTGCTTCGCCCGGCCCTTGGGGAGGGACTTCGCGTAGGCGTCGCGCTGGCGCATGGCCAGTTCGTGCATCGCGCGCCGGGTGTCGGCGGAGCGGATGACGACGAAGTCCCAGGGCTGTGAGTGCCCGACGGAAGGCGCGTGGTGGGCGGCCTCCAGGACGCGCAGCAGCACCTCGTGCGGGATCGGGTCGCTGCGGAAGCCGTTGCGGATGTCACGGCGTTCGCGCATGACCTTCAGGACGGCCTCGCGCTCGGCGGGGTCGTAGCCGGGGGCCGCGGGGCCGGTGGACTGACGGGCTTCTGCCACTGCGGCCGCGCTCTCTTCTCGGCGTTCCTGGTCGGCCAGGTCTTCCTGTTCGGCGGCCCGGGTGTCCAGGTCGTCGGCGTTCTGTGCGAGTTCGGCGTCGCCGTCGCGGGGTGCCGGGACGGTGACGGCGGGTGCGGGGGGCTCCGGCGTCCCGGGCGTCGCCGGCCGCGACTGCTGCGGGCCCTGCACCGGCTGTCCGGGCTGTTCGTCCGAGGCGGGGGCGGGGAGCACGACGGTGACGTCCTCGGCGGATGTAGGTGCCTCGGGGGCGGGGGCGGGCTCGACGGTCTCGGTGGTGGGGGCGGCCGTGACCGCCTCCGGAGCCGGGGCCGGGTCCGCCGCGTCGGCGGTGGGGGCAGGCACGGGTTCCTCGGTTGCCTCGGGTGCCTGAGCGGGTGCGGGGGCCTCGGCGGGTGTCGCTGCCGCGGGGGGCTGGGCCGGGACGGTCGCCTCCGGGGTGGTGTCCGGCGAGGGAGTGGGGGCGGGTGCGGGGACCTGGGCTGCCGGTTCCGGTTCCGGGACCGGGGTGACGACACCTTCGGCTGTCGGGGCTGCGGCCCCCTCGGCGACCGGGGCCGGGCCAGAGGCGGCGGCCCCGACGGGTGGAGCGGTATCTTCCGGGCCGACCGGTTCGGTGGCCTGGGCAACGGCGACCTGGCCGGGCGCCTCGAGGTGGGGGCCGGCAGGGACGGGTCGCGGAGCCGCCGCCTCAGGTTCCTGAGCGGCCGACGCGGCGTCAATTACCGGCTGCGGCTGCGGCTGCGGCCCAGCGTCTTCGGCGGTGACCTCGAGCTCCGGCTCCGGCTCCGGCTCCGGCATCACGGTCTCGGAGGCGGTGGCGTCCGCACCCGGCGCGGCGGCCTCGTGCGGGGCTGACACGGCGGCCTCGGGGGTAACGCCCGGAGCCGGCGTCTGCGCAACGGCCTCCGGCGCCGGGGTTGCCACCTCGGACGCGGGAGCGGCGGCGTCGGGGGTTGCCTCGTCCGGTACCAGGGCGGGGGCCTCGCCACCGGTCGGCTCGGGCGGGGTGACGGCCGCGTGCTCCGGGGCAGCGGCAGCATCCGGGAACGGGACCGCTTGGGGGACCTGGACGGCCTGCGGAGCAGGGTCGGCCTGCGGAGCAGGGTCGGCCTGCGGGGCGGGAGCCGGTGCCACGGTCTGCTCGGCAGCGGTCGTCGGGGGCTGTCCGACGGTGGCGTCCGGTCCGGGAGCCTCAGGAGACACACCGGCGGGTTCACCGTTGCGCGCAGGGCCGTTCGCGACCGCTCCCGGCTCCGGTGCCGGCGGCGCCACCGCTTCCGGCGCAGCCACCGCCCCCGCGTCGGCGGTGGCCACCTGGCCCGCATCGGGCCCGGCGGGGTCGCCCGCGGCGGCCGCAGCCTGCTCGGGAGTCACGTACCCGGCCTCGGCCGGCTGGGCCTCTGCCACACCGGCGGAACCAGCGGCAGCGACCAGGCCGATCTGGGCGGCAGTCACTCGGCCCGCCGCCGCGTCCACGTCCAGGACCGCGGGGTCTTCCCCCTGCGCTGCCACGACCTGCTCCGGGGCGGCGACTTGGGCCCCGTCCGGGCCGGCACCCGCACCGGCGGGGACAGCCGCACCGACGGGAACATGCGCAGGAGCCTGACCGGCCTCGGCCGCAGCCGGCTGCCCCTCCGCCGGGCCCACACCGGGAACACCAGCCGGAACCACGGGGTCACCCACCGCAGCCGCTTCCGTCTCGGGGACGACCTGCTCGGGCTCGGCGGTCGCCGGGACCCCGGTGGGCTGCTCGGCGGGAAGGGGCTGCGCGGGTGCGGCCTGGGCCGACGGTGCCGTGTGGTTCGCCTCCGCCGGCACCTGGGTCGCGACCGCCTGGGCCGTGCCCATCGGTTCCGCTGCCGGAACAACCGTTTCCGCAGGCACCGCCCCGGCGCTCACCTGGGCCGGGTGCGGGGCCGGTACGCCCCAGGGCGTGGCGGGCTGCGCCTGCGCCTCGGGGGTATGGGGGCCGTCGAGGTACTCGGGACCCGCCGGGGACGGTGCCGGCTGGCGTACCGGCGCGTCGGCGGGGCCGCGGTCTGCGAGGGAGCGCACGGGACTCGCCGAGCTGTCGGGCAGCGGCGGGCCGAGGTGCAGGGGCCGGCGCGGGGTGATGGGCGGGATCGGCGGCGGGTCGGGCAGGCGGACGCCGCCGAGGTCGACCGAGCCGCTGTCGCGGCCGGAGATCTCGTGCGGGCCGGGCTGGTGCACGGCCTCCTGGACCGGCTCCGGCGCGGGCGGCGGGACCTCGTTGCCCCAGGCGCCCTGGGCGCCCGGCAACAGCAGCAGGTCTTCGTCCTCGGCGGTGGTCTCGGAGAGGTAGGGGTACGCACCGGGCGCGGGGGCGTCCGGCTGCTCCACCATGCCTGCGCTCTCCGGCAGTCCCTCGCCCGGGACCTGGCCGGTGTCGGTCATGCGTACCCCTCGCCCATCGGTTAGTGCTCCTACGACCAGCTCGCCCGGGACGGCGCACCGACCGCCCCGCAGTGAAGAACGAGCGTGCGTCCCCAGCGGCACGAACGGTCCGTCCGGAAAAGGCGACAAAGCCATTCACTGGCATTGTCGCGGTCGAACCACCCCCACGGCAGCTTGATCCGCGACGGTTCCGCTGTGGACTGCGCCACGTTGCGCGCCCTCCGGTTCTGCCGTACCACACACACCCCAAAACGGGCGGGTTTTCCGGACATTGACCGACGAAGCGCCGGGCGTCCTTGTGCGGTGCAGCGATCGGCCAGCCTACCGCGCGCAGTACGACAAACCGATCACGGGGACGGTCGCGGGGTCAGGCTCCGCGCTTCGGCAGGACGCCGCTGAGCAGGAACGCGACGCTCCGTTCCTTCTCCGTCCAGGCCCTGGTTTCGAGTTCGACGGACTGGAGGAGGGCGCACTCGACGCCGTAGCCGTGCTCGGTCAGGTCGCGGCCGATCAGTTCGGCGGCGTCACGGGTGGCGGCGTGCGTGACGATGCGCTGCGGGCGGCGGTCGGCGACCGCCGAGACGACGGCCGCTCCGCCGCCGCCGACGCGGACGACGTCCGGTTCGGGGAGGTTCTCCAGGATGTGCGGGGCGGTGCCGTGCACGATCTGGAGCTGGACGCCGAGGCGGCGGCCGGCGGTGTCGGTGCGGGCGCAGGCGGTCCGGTCGCCGTCGACGGCGAGGACGGCGGCGCCGGCCCGGGCGGCCTCGACGGCGAAGGCGCCGCTGCCGCAGCCGATGTCCCACACGAGGTCGCCGACGCGGGGCCCTAGACGGGCGAGTTGGGAGGCGCGCAGCAGCTGGGTCTCGCCCTCACCGAGGTCCGAGCCGTAGGCGTCGGCGGGCAGGGTCCAGCCGCGCGGCCCGGCGGACGGGTCGCGGCCGGAGATCCAGCCGCCGCTCTCCCCCGCCGTGTCCGGCCGGGCCGGGCCGCCGAGGACGATGACGACGTTGGGGTCGCGCCAGGTGTGGTCGGCGGCCTTCTCGGAGGTGACGACGGCGACGCGTTCGCGTGCGGTGCCGAGTTCCTCGCAGATGACGAAGGAGCGGTGGACTCCTTCGAGGAGCAGGCCGAGTTCGGCGGGGCCGGCGCCGGGTGAGGTGAGGACCGCCACCTTGGTGTGGGCTCGGCACACGTTGACCGCGCGCCGCAGGGTACGGGGGTGTGCGACGACCACCTGTGCGTCGTCCCAGGGCATCCCGGCACGGGCGAAGGCGGCGGCGACGGAGGAGACGGCGGGGACGACCTCCACCTCGAGGCCGAACTCGGGGGCCCGCAGGGTGCGTACGACGCCGAAGAAGCCCGGGTCGCCGTCGGCGAGGACCACGGCCGTGCCGCGGTGGGCGGCGATGCGGCGGGCGGCGAGGGCGACACTGCCGAGGCGGATGCGCTCGGCACCCGCGGGCACCTCGGGGAGCGCCAGGTGGTGGGCGGCGCCGGCCACCAGCGTGGCGGCGCCCAGGGCGGCGCTCGCCGCGGCGGTCAGCGGCGAACCGTCCCAGCCGATCACCGTGACGCGGTCGGCCATCGTCGTCAGTCTCCAGGGGTTTTCGCAGGTCGTCTGCGTGGCGTGAGAGGGAGCAGCCCGGGGGCGGGCTCCGTGAGGGTACCCGGTGGAGGTGAAGGGGGGAGTACCGGTGCCGTCGGCGCCGGTGTCCTCCGGGTGGTTCCGGTCAGTTCCAGTCGCCGAAGGACGTGAAGCCGTCGCGGAGCTGTTCGCCGACGCCCTCCAGGTCCTCGGGGAGCAGGCTCCAGACGATGAAGTCGGTGCGTACGTCGGTCCATGTGCCGTCCTCGGCACGGGTCCGGGCTATACAGGCGTTGCGCAGCACGCCCTCGCTGATACAGCCGATCTTCTGGGCGACCTGCTGGGAGGCTGTGTTGTCGGCCGCCGTGCGCAGCTCGATACGTTCGAACTTCTGGTCCCCGAAGAGCCACTGGGCGGTGGCCAGGGCGGACTCGGAGGCGTAGCCCTCACCGCGTGCCCAGGGGGCGATGATGTACGACAACTCGGCGGAGCGCACGTGCCAGTTGGTCTTGCCGAGCTGGATGACGCCGACCAGGCGCTGGGTGAGGAACTCGGTGACGGCGAAGTCGATTCCATGTCCCTCGGTGCGCTGCGCGGGCGCGTACTCGGTGATCCAGGTGCGGGCGCCGCTCTCCGTGAAGGGCTGGGGGACGGAGGTCCAGGCCGCCACCTGTTCGTCGTTCATCATCGCGGCCAGGGAGGCGACATCGTCTTCGTCGAGGGGACGCAGCACCAACCGCTCCGTGCTGATGGAGATGTTGGGGAAGGTGCTCGTCATGCGCCGCTCCGTAACCTTCGGTGAACCTTCAGGGCATGCTGAACTGTCCAGCATGCAGCATGAAAGCACTGATCCGCACCACGGGGCCCTTCCCACCGGGTGGGGGAAGAACCCCGTGCGCGGGTGCCGGGTGTGGGCTCAGAAGGAGGCGAGCACGGAGCCGGCGTACTTGTCCTGGATGAACTTCTTGACCTCGGGAGAGGTGAGGAGCTTGGCGAGCTTCTTCACGCGCGGGTCGTCCTCGTTGCCCTTCTTCACGGCGAGGAAGTTGCCGTAGGGGTTGTTCTTCGGGGACTCCAGGACGAGGGCGTCCTTGGACGGCTTGAGATCGGACTCGATGGCGTAGTTGCCGTTGACGACGGCGGCGTCCACGTCGTCGAGGGAGCGCGGCGTCTGGGCCGCCTCCAGCTCCTTGAACTTGAGGTTCTTGGGGTTCTTGGCGATGTCGGAGGGGGTCGCCTCGTTGCCTACGCCCCCCTTGAGGGTGATGAGCCCGTCGGCGGCGAGGAGCTTGAGGGCGCGGGCCTCGTTGACCGTGTCGTTGGGGATGGCGACCGTCGCACCGCTCTTCAGGTCGTCGGCCTTCTTGACCTTGTGGGAGTAGAGGCCGAGCGGTTCCAGGTGGACCGTGACGACCGGCACGATGTCGGTGCCGTTCTTCTTGTTGAAGTCGTCGAGGTACGGCTTGTTCTGGAAGTAGTTGGCGCCGACGGAGCCGTCCTGCGTCGCCGTGTTCGGCGTGACGTAGTCCGTGAACTCCTTGACCTGGAGGTCGAGGCCTTCCTTCTGGGCGAGGTTGTCCTTGACGTAGTTCAGGATCTCGGCGTGCGGGACGGGGCTGGCGGCGACGATCAGGGGCCCGTCGGTGTCCGAGCTGTCCGCGCCGCAGGCGCTGAGCCCGAGGGTGAGGGCTCCGGCGGCGAGGACGGCGGTGGTGATCTTGGCGGTGTTACGCACGAAAAGTGCCTTTCCTTATGGCCTTGCGAGTGGTGCGACCCCGTGTGGGTGTCCGGGGGGTCAGGAGGCGGCTTTGAGCAGCCGCAGTTTGGGGGCGGGCCCCGAGTGGGCGCCGCGGCGGTGCAGGGAGCGGGCCGCGTAGTCGCCCGCGAACTGGATGACCGAGATGACGACGGCGAGGATCGCGACGGTGATCCACATCAGCTGGGTCTCGAAGCGCTGGTAGCCGTAGCGGATGGCGATGTCGCCGAGGCCGCCCGCGCCGACGGTGCCCGCCATGGCCGAGTAGCCGATGAGGGCGACGATCGTGGTGGTGGTGCTGGAGATCAGCGACGGCAGGGACTCGGGGACGAGGACCTTGCGGACGATGGTCCAGGTGTTGCCGCCCATGGACTGCACGGCCTCGACGAGCCCGTGGTCCACTTCGCGGACGGCCGTCTCGACCAGGCGCGCGAAGAACGGGATGGCGCCGACGGCGAGCGGCACGATGGCGGCCTCGACGCCGATGGTCGTGCCCGTGATCGAGCGGGTGAAGCCCATCAGCGCGACCATCAGGATGATGAACGGCAGGGAGCGGGCGATGTTCACGACCTGCCCGATGACCTTGTTGGCGGCGAGGTTCTGCAGGAGGCCCCCGCGGTCGGTGAGGACCAGCAGGATGCCGAGCGGCAGTCCGCCGACGACGGCGATGAGCGTGGACCAGCCGACCATGTAGAGGGTGTCCCAACACGCCTGCTCCAGCAGGGGCTGCATCTCGGACCAGGTCACTTGGCACCTTCCTTCACCGGTTCGGAGTCGTTGCCCAGGAGGTCGATCTGGAGGCCCTTTTCGCGCAGGAAGCCGATGGGCACGACGTTGTCCTCGTAGCGGCCGGGCAGTTCGATGCGCATGCGGCCGACCTGGAGGCCGCCGACGGTGTCGATGGCCGCGCCGAGGATCGATATGTCGATGTTGTAGGTGCGGGCGAGCTGCGAGATGACGGGCTGGGTGGCGCTCTCGCCCTGGAAGGTGACGTCGACGACGGTGCGGTCCTCGCCGGAGGCCTCGCCGCCGAGCGGGAACAGCGCCGAGGCGAGTTCCGAGCCGGGGGTCGCGAGGAGTTCGCTGACGGTGCCGGACTCGACGATGCGCCCGTTCTCCATGAGGGCGGCCGAGTCGCAGACCGACTTCACGACGTCCATCTCGTGGGTGATGAGCAGGACGGTCAGGCCGAGCTGCCGGTTGAGGTCGCGCAGCAGCGCCAGGATCGAGCGGGTGGTCTCCGGGTCGAGGGCACTGGTGGCCTCGTCGGACAGCAGCACCTTCGGGTCGCCGGCGAGGGCGCGGGCGATGCCGACGCGCTGCTTCTGCCCACCGGAGAGCTGCGCCGGGTAGGACTTGGCCTTGTCGGCGAGACCGACGAGGTCGAGCAGCTCCAGCGCCTTGCGGGAGCGTTCCTGCCCGGACTTCCCGAGGATCTCCAGCGGCAGCTCGACGTTGTCCTGGACCGTCCGGGAGGACAGCAGGTTGAAGTGCTGGAAGACCATGCCGATGCGGCTGCGCGCCTGGCGCAGTTCCTTCCCGGCACGCGGGCCGCGGCCGGCCAGGGCGGTCAGGTCCTGCCCGGCGACGGTCACGGTGCCGGCGGTGGGGCGTTCCAGCAGGTTGACGCAGCGGATGAGCGAGGACTTGCCGGCGCCGGACTGGCCGATGACGCCGTACACCTCGCCCTCGCGGACGTGCAGGTCGACGCCGTCCAGGGCGGTGACCTCACGGCCGCGCGCACGGTAGACCTTGGTCAGGCCCGAGGTGATGATCACTGGGATTCCGTCACTGTCGAGTGCGCGGGCGTGGGTGTGCCCGGGCACAGGTGCATTCGGTCAGGGACGCGACACGGTTCTCGCTGGGGAGGGGAACCGGGGAGAACATGTGCGCGGGGCGGCTTCGGGTCACGCGACGCTCAGGGCGTGCGGACAGGCCGCGTCTCGCTTCGGGGCGCGAGCTCGGGGGTGGTGCAGGGGCCCTCTAGAAGGCGCACATTCGACACATACAACGAGCACCGGGCGTCATGGTCGCCTCGGTCGCGGGGATGCGGTCGCTCGTCGTGGTCATGTCGTCAGTAAAACACGCGTACGGTCCTGATCGGCCCTCCGCTGTCCGCATGCTGGACAGCGGTGGACGGGGTCCGGGGGCCGTCAGCCGCGCCGGGAGATCTCCACGCCCTGCGCGGTGACCAGCGCGGACAGGGCCGACAGATTCTCCACGACGAGATCGGCGTGCAGTTCGTGGGCCTGATGGGTTGTGGTCAACGCCACGGTGGTCATGCCCGCGGCGCGGCCGGCCGTCAGGCCCGCCGGGGCGTCCTCGAAGACGACGCAGTGCGCCGGGTCGACGCCGAGCGCGCGGGCGGCGAGCAGGTAGGGCTCGGGGTCGGGCTTGCCGCGGGTGATGTCGTCGGCGGCGACGAGGGTCTTGGGCAGAATGCCGACGGCGTCGAGCCGGGCCTCGGCGAGCCGCCGGGTGGCCGAGGTGACGACGGCCCAGCGCTCGGCGGGCAGCGCGTCGAGGAACGCCCGGGTGCCCGGCAGCAGGTGCACCCCGCCGTTGGGCACGTCCTCCACCTCCAGGTCCTCGATCCGCGCGACGGCGGCCGGCACCACCTCGGCGGGCAGCAGGTCGGCGGCTATCTCGGCGGCCGGCCGGCCATGCAGTTCGACGCGCGCGAACCTCTCGGCGGTGATCCCGTACTCCCCGGCCCAGCGTGTCCAGCAGCGGTCCACCGAGGCAAGGGAGGAGACGAGGGTTCCGTCGTTGTCGAACAGCAGGGCCTGCGCGTGGATCGTCATGGCCTCGACCCTACGGTGCAGGCCAGGGCCGGAAGCAGGGGGCCTTTTCGGCCGTAATAAGGTCGCTGCATGCTGAATGCCCTGACGCTGGTGACCGGCGTCGCCGCGCTGCTGCTCGCCGCCTGGTGCGGCTGGGCGGCCTACCGCGACCAGCCGACGAAGGACTGGCACTTCATCGGGATGGCCGTGGTCACCCTGCTGTCGCTGGTCCAGCTGGTCGTGGGGATCGTGCTGCTCGCGCAGGGCGAGAAGCCGGAGCAGGGGACGACGATCTTCGTCGCGTATCTGCTGGGGGCGTTCGCGTGTGTCCCGGCGGCGGGGTTCATGTCGCTGGCCGAGCGGACCCGGTGGGGTTCGGTGACGGTGGCCGCCGGTGGTGTGGTGCTGGCGGTGCTGGAGGTGCGTCTCTATGACATCTGGGGAGGCTGAGATGAGCCGGCGCCGGCTGATCAGCGGACCGGGCACGCTGCTGGTGTGGCTGTACGGCGTGATGGTCGTGGGAGCGGTGTCGCGGTCCGCGTTCCAGATCGCGACGGAGTTCGACCGGGCGCCGCTGGCCTACTCGCTGTCGGCCGTGGCCGGTGTCGTGTACGGGTTCATCACGTACTCGCTGGTGCGGGGTGGGGAGACGGCGCGGAGGGTCGCACTGGCGTGCTGTGTCGCCGAGTTGGTGGGGGTGCTGACGGTGGGGACCTGGACGTTGGTCGAGCCGTCCGCCTTCCCGGACGCGACCGTGTGGTCCGACTTCGGGATGGGGTATCTGTTCATTCCCGTGATCCTGCCGGTGTCCGCCATCTACTGGTTGCGGAAGGGTGCGCCCAGCGAGGGTGCCGCCTGAGACGCGTCAGGCGGCCGCGGGCCGTGTGTGGTTGCTCGCGCGGTTCCCCGCGCCCCTGAAGGGGCGACGATCAAGCCGTCGCCGCGTACGTGCTCGCCGGCTTCTCCAGGACGATCATCGGGACGCCGTCCGCGCCCTGGGACGTGCCGACCGTTTCGTAGCCGACCTTGCGGTAGAGGCGGAGGTTGCCCTCGCTGCGGTGGCCGGTGTGGAGGCGGAAACGGGTGGCGCCGTGGTCCCCGGCGAGGGCCGATTCGGCCGCCTTGAGGAGGCGGGCGCCGATGCCGTGGCCCTGGAGGCGGGGGTGGACGCAGAGCTTGCCGATCGCGGCGGCGCCGTCCTCGGTGACCGAGCCCCGGACCGAGCCGACGACCTCCTCGCCGAGCCGGGCCACGAAGACGCAGTCGCGGGTGACCTCCTCGCGGACCGAGTCGAGGGTTTGGACGAGCGGGTCGATGCGGTAGTTCCCGTACAGCGCCGCCTCCGGCTGGAAGCACAGGTACTGCAGTCTGAAGATCTGCTCCGCGTCCTGCTCGGTCGCCGCAGAGATGGTCACGCTCATGCCCATGTGCGCACGCCTCCCGCTCATCTGATCACCTGGTGTCCCCACTCCTATCCCCGTCCTCAGCGGGCCGCAACCTCCGGTGTCAGTAATCTCCTGAGACATCCCAGGCATCTGGAACGTTCCGGGCCGAGACTCCCCTGTGAGATACCCAACTCCCCTGCGATTTCCCGGTATGTCAGGTCCTCCGGCGAGAGCAGGGCCTCCATCAGCCGGGGGCAGCGGCCCGGGAGGCGGCGCACGGCCTCGCGCAGGGCGCGGCCGCGGGCCGCGGTGAGGGCGAGCTGTTCGGGATCGCCGTGCCCGTCGTCGACCGGTTCACCGGAGTACGGCCGTTCGAGGCGGCTCGTCCGGCGGGTGCGGCGCGCCTCGGAGCGGACGGCGCGGCGGAGCCACTGCTCGGGGTCGAGCGGCGGACCCTCGGCGTCGAGCCGCTCCAGCAGACGGAGCCAGACCGCCTGCTCCAGGTCACCCGGCTCGGTTCCGGTGGAATATGCCTCGGCGGAGGCCTCGGCGGTGAGCAACGGGCGCAGCGCGGTGACCAGGTCATGCGTCATATGCGGAGCGACGCGGCCGCCCGGGCGGCGGGTTGCCCGGGCGGCCGAACATCACTCGACCGAGGGGTGTGAACCCGGTGGTTGACGCGGCTCAGCCGGTGAAGTCCTCGCGGGCCAGCAGCCCCGTGTCCGGCTGGTCGGTGAAGACGCCGTCGACACCCGTCGCGAAGTACGCCCGGTAGGCACCGAAGACGTCACCGTAGGCGTCCGGGTCCGTGCCCTTGCGAAAGTCGGCGGGCAGGAAGGGGTTCTCGTTGCGCATGGTGTAGGGGTGCAGGATCAGGCCCACCCTGTGCGCGTCGGAGACGAGCGTCGTCGGCTTGGTGAGCCTGCCCTGGGCGTCGCGCGGGACGACCAGGTCCAGGGTCGGGCCGATGCCCTGCGCGTAGGAGGCGATCTCCCTGAGGCCGGCCGGCTTGACCAGGTCGGCGACCGTGCGCGGGTCGCCGGTCTCGACGAAGTCCCAGGGCCGGGAGTCCGCCGAGGACAGCAGGACCACCAGCGGGTTGTCGACGAGCCTGTGCAGACGCTGCACGCTGGTCGGCTCGAAGGACTGGAGGATGACCGGGGAGGTGCGCCGGTCCTTGCGGTACTTGCCCAGCAGCTTGGCGACCCGCTCCTCCAGGGGCAGGCCCTGCTTTCGGAAGTAGGTGGGGTGCTTGAGCTCGGGGTAGATCCACACCTGCTTGCCGCGCTTGCGGGTCTGCTCGTCCTGCCACCTGAGGACCTCTTCGAACGTGGGGATCTCCCAGCGGCCGTTGTAGAGCGTGTTGTGCGGGCGGTTGGCCGGGATGCGCTCGACCGCGCGCAGCGTCTTCAGCTCCGCGAGTGTGAAGTCCTCGGTGAACCAGCCGGTGGTGGAGACGCCGTCGAGCAGCTTGGTCTTCTTGCGGCCGGCGAACTCGGGGTGGTCGGCGACGTCCGTGGTGCCACCGATCTCCGGCTCGTGACGGCAGACCAGGTGCCCGTCCCGGGTCGGGACCAGGTCGCCCGCCTCGACGATGTCGGCACCCAGGTCGAGGGCCAGCTGGTACGAACCGAAGGTGTGCTCGGGGCGGTAGCCGCTGGCGCCGCGGTGGCCGATGATCGTCGGCTTGGGCAGGCTCTTGACTCCGCCGTGTCCGCCGCCGTGCCGGGCACTGTCGGCGCGAGCCGTTCCGGCCATGCCGAGGACCGCTCCGCCGGCGCCGAGCACCGCTGCGCCGAGCAGGGCCCGTCGTCCGGTACCACTCGTTTCTTCGTTCGACTCCCGCGTTCCCATGAGCGCCCTCTCTGCCGGTTCGGCTCGTCCGTGCGCGCCGATCGTAGGGGCGCGTACATGACGAGTGGGAGACCTCGGGCAGAACACGCGGGTGACGTCGGATGTCGTAGTGGCTGGTGGGGAGGATGATTTGACGGTTCGTCGCCTCTGTTCGATTCGGCCCGGCCGTTCTGGGAACGCGTGCGGTGGGCTCCGGGGCGATGTGTGTCACAGCATGTCGGCCGCGTTTCGGAGCGTCGGCGATGTGCCACCGCAGGTAAACGCGCGTCAACAGTGCGTAAGGCCTCGGTGAAGTCGCCGTGCCCGATGTGCGCGATACCCGGGGCCACGAGTATCGTCCTCACCTGCACAGACTCATACAGAACCCCTTGACACCGGAGGGTCCGTTGTCCCGCTTCGTGCTCATCAAGGCAGTGCTCGGCCCGATCATGCGCCTGATGTTCCGCCCACAGGTGGAGGGTGCGGAGCACATTCCCGGTGATGGCCCGGTCATCCTGGCCGGCAACCACCTGACGTTCATCGACTCGATGATCCTGCCGCTGGTCTGCGACCGTCAGGTCGTCTTCATCGGCAAGGACGAGTACGTCACCGGCAAGGGGCTCAAGGGCCGGCTGATGGCCTGGTTCTTCACCGGCGTCGGCATGATCCCGGTGGACCGGGACGGTGGCCGGGGCGGTGTCGCCGCGCTGATGACCGGGCGGCGCGTGCTGGAGGAAGGCCGGGTGTTCGGCATCTACCCGGAGGGGACGCGGTCGCCCGACGGGCGGCTGTACCGGGGGCGGACGGGGATCGCCCGGCTGACCCTGATGACGGGTGCGCCCGTGGTGCCCTTCGCGATGATCGGCACGGACAAGCTGCAGCCGGGTGGGGCCGGCCTGCCCCGGCCCGGCAAGGTCACGGTGCGGTTCGGTGAGGCGATGGAGTTCTCCCGGTACGAGGGGATGGACCGGGATCGCTACGTGCTGCGGGCCGTGACCGACTCGGTGATGGCCGAGGTCATGCGGCTGTCCGGGCAGGAGTACGTGGACATGTACGCGAGCAAGGCGAAGGAAGCGGCGTAGTTCTTGCCGGGCGCGTGCGGGCTCGGGCTGCCGGGGGCCGTGGGCGGCTGCAGGTTTGTGGGGGTTGGTCGCGCAGTTCCCCCGCGCGCCTGAGGGCGTGAACTTCAGGGCGTGCCTACGTGCAGCCCGTTGCCCGTTTCGCGCAGTTCCCCGCGCCCCTGAGGCAGTGACCTCAGGGGCGTTGTGCCGTCCGGTCGGGTTACGCGTGGTCCGGGGAGGTTTCCAGGCTCTGGTTGCGCAGCAGGAACCACGCCGCCACCGCCGCTGCCAGCAGGACCGCCGCGCCCGCGCCCGCTGCCAGGGCCAGGCCGTCGACGAACGACGTGCGGGCCGCGTCCAGCATCGGGGCGGCGGTGTGGGCGGGCAGGTGCGCGGCCGCCTCGACGGCTCCGCCCAGCGACTCGTGGGCCGCGGCCGGTGTGCCCGCGGGGCCGGTGAAGTCGCGGTAGACGCCGGTGACGATGGAGCCCAGCGCGGCGATACCGAGCGCGGCACCGAGTTCGTACGCCGTCTCGGACACGGCGGACGCGGAGCCCGCGTGCTCCTTGGGCACGCTGGAGAGAATCACGTCGGCGGTGACGGTGAACGAGAAGCCGGCGCCCACGCCGACCACCAGCAGCGCGGTCCCGAGCAGCGGGTAACCGGTGGACCGGTCGAGCATCGTGAGCACGGCCAGCGCGAGGCCGATCGCCGCGAGGCCCCCGGAGACGACGGCCCGCACCGAGAAACGCCGGGCCGCACGCCCCGCGACCAGTCCGGCCACCACCGCACCGACGGCCGCGGGCAGCTCGGCCAGCCCGGCCTCCAACGGCCGCCTGCCCTGGACGAGTTGCAGGTACTGGGACAGGAAGAACACCAGCCCGGACAGGCCGAGGATGGTCAGCAGATCGGCGAGCACCGCCCCGCTGAAGCCACGGTGACGGAACAGCCGCATGTCCAGCAGCGGCGTCGGCAGGCTGAGCTGACGGCGGACGAAGCCGTACAGGGCGGCCGCGCCCAGCAGCCCGGCGGCCAGGGTGCTCCACCCGAAGCCGTGGGTGGCGGCCTCCTTGATCGCGTACACCGCGCCGATCATGCCGACCAGTGACAGCACGACGCTGACCAGGTCCCAGGGGCCGGGGTTCGCGGTGCGCGACTCGGGCAGCAGCCTGATCCCGACGAGGACCAGGACGGCCATCACGGGCAGGTTGATCAGGAAGACCGAGCCCCACCAGAAGTGCTCCAGCAGGAACCCTCCGACGATCGGGCCGACCGCCGTGCCGGCGGAGGCGGTGGCGCCCCAGATGCCGACGGCGAGGCTGCGTTCGCGCGGGTCGTGGAAGAGGTTGCGGATGAGCGCGAGGGTGGCCGGCATCAGGGTCGCTCCGGCGACGCCGAGCAGCGCCCGCGCGACGATCATCATCTCGGGTGTGGTGGCGTAGGCGTTGACGACGGATATCGCGCCGAACGCCGTGGCACCGATCAGCAGGATCCGCTTGCGGCCGATCCGGTCGCCGAGGCTGCCCATGGAGACGAGCAGACCGGCGATGACGAACGAGTAGACGTCGCCGATCCACAGCAACTGGGTGCCGGAGGGCTTCAGGTCCTCGCTGATGTAGGGGGTCGCGAGACCGAGGACGGTCGCGTCGACGGCCACCAGCAGCACGGCGAGCACGAGGACGCCGAGCGCGAGCCAGCGGCCCGGACGCTCCACCGCCTCGGTGGTCTTCGCCGGCCGCAGGGTGCTGGTCATGATTCCTCTCTTCTGAGTGCGCCGCCGAGCAACAGCTCGACGATCATGTGCTGGAAGTCCTTGGGCGCGCCCTTGCCGCTGTGCACCATCCACGCGCCGGAGGCCATCAGGCCGTACAGCGCCTCGGTCAGCCAGACGGGCGTGAGGTCGATGCGGAATTCGCCGCCGAGCTGGCCGCGCCGGAACAGGGCGGAGATCCGGTCGTCGATCGTGGCCCAGCCGGCGTTCTGCTCCTCGCCCTCGAACAACTGGTTCTCGGTGTAGAGGAACGCGAGCAGTCCCGCGGCGGGCTCGATGGCCCCGACCAGTCGGCGTACGGCGTCACTCGCCGTGCCCTCGTCGAGCCGGGCCGCGTCCAGAGCGGCCTCGCACTCCGCGATGCCGAGCGCCTCCAGCGCCCGGACGAGGGCGTCCCGCCCGGCGAAGTGCCGGTGCAGCGTGGCCCGGCTGATTCCGGCGGCCTTGGCGACCTCGTCCATGGTCGCGGTGGACTTGCGGGTCAGCAGGGCCGCGGCGGCGCGCAGCACGTGCTCGGGGTCGACAGCCATGAGACAAGCATAAGCCATATGAGACACTCACGTCTCACACGGGGCATGTATGGCTCACGGCTGCCGTGCCGTGTGACGGAAGGTGTGATCAGTGCCAGGGCAGCTGCGCGCGCCGCTGCCAGTACGCGTGCGGCTCCTCCACCAGCGCGGCGAGGCGGGTGAGCTGGTCGTCGTCGAGGTCGACGACCGCCGCGTGCAGGTTCGACGCGAGCTGGTTGGTGGTGGCCGCGCCGGACAGCACGACACCGGCCCAGGGCTGCCGCAGGATGACGGCCAGGGCGACGGCGTCGCAGCCCAGCCCGGCCCGCTCGGCGATCTCCCGTACGGCGTCGGGGGCGTGCGGCCCCGCGAGCCTGCCGTTGGCCATGCCCTCCTTGACGATCACGGTGAGTCCGGCGTCGTGGGCCTCGGCGAGGGCGGGCCCGGCGGAGGTCTCCAGCGCGTTGTACGTGGACTGCACGGTACGGAAGAGGGGTTCGCCGTCGACCGTCACGGCGAGGGCGGCGCGGATGGCGTCCGCCTGGGCGGGGCCGCTGGTGGAGAACCCGACGGTGAGGCCCTGCGCGGCGGCCTCGGCGAGCTTCGTGTGCAGTTCCTTGTCGGTGAGGGCCGGGCTGTCCGGCGTCACCGAGTGGATCTGGTAGAGGTCGAGCCGGTCCCCTAGCAGGGCGTCGCTCTCCGCGCGCTGCCGTTCGTAGGTGGCGAGGGTGTGGTCCTTGACCTCGTGCTTCTCGGCGTCGGTGGACCAGTCGGCGGTGTAGGTGTAGCCCCACTTGCTGCCCACGACGATGTCGTCGAGGCCGGGCCTGTCCTTCAGCCAGCCGGCGAGGAACTCCTCGGAGCGGCCGTAGGAGCGGGCCGCGTCGAAGTAGCGGACGCCCTGGGCGTAGGCGGCGTCGAGGAGTTCGTGGGTGCGGTTGCGCAGCGTTTCGACGCTGCGGTCCTCTCCGAGGTCCTCGTCCCGGCCGAGGTTGATATAACCGGGGCGTCCTACGGCGGCGAGGCCCAGTCCGATGTGGCAGGTGGGGGTCGTTGCGGTTGCCAGTCGAGCGAAGGGCATCGCGGGCTCCGTTCGGTCGGGTCCGGTACGGCTTCCGACCAACGTACCCGCGATGACCTTCGGCGCTCGCGATCAGCGCTCGGTTCGAGCGGTGGTTCGGCGCGTGCGGGTTCGTCGTGGCTTGTCGCGCCTACGCGGCGGAGCCGCACATCGATACAGCCCCGCGCCCCTAGAGGGCGCTTCCCTTGGCCACCGCCCACTCGTGCTGGATCGCCACGTCCGCCTTCACCTCTGCCAGCTGGACGGCCACCGCGCTCGGGGCCGTGCCGCCCCTGCCGTTGCGGGAGGCCAGGGCGCCGGGGACGTTCAGGACCGTCCGCACCTCGGGCGTGAGGTGGGCGGAGATCTTGGCGAACTGTTCGTCCGTCAGGGCGTCCAGTTCCTTGCCCTCGGACTCGGCGACCTTCACGCACTCGCCCGCCACCTCGTGGGCCACGCGGAACGGCACGCCCTGCTTCACCAGCCACTCGGCGATGTCCGTGGCGAGGGAGAAGCCGGCCGGGGCCAGTTCCTCCATACGCTCGCGGTGGACGGTGAGGGTGGCCATCATGCCGGTGAAGGCCGGGAGAAGGACCTCCAGCTGGTCGATGGAGTCGAAGACCGGCTCCTTGTCCTCCTGGAGGTCGCGGTTGTACGCGAGCGGGAGGGCCTTGAGCGTGGCCATCAGGCCCGTGAGGTTGCCGATCAGGCGGCCCGACTTGCCACGGGCCAGCTCGGCGATGTCCGGGTTCTTCTTCTGCGGCATGATCGACGAGCCCGTCGAGAACGCGTCGTGGAGGGTCACGAAGGAGAACTCCTTCGTGTTCCAGATGATGACCTCCTCGGCGATCCGGGAGAGGTTGACGCCGATCATCGCCGTGATGAAGGCGAACTCGGCGACGAAGTCCCGGGAGGCCGTGCCGTCGATGGAGTTGCCGGCCGAGCCGTGCTCGAAGCCGAGGTCCTTCGCCACCGCCTCCGGATCCAGGCCGAGGGAGGAGCCGGCCAGGGCGCCCGAGCCGTAGGGCGAGACCGCCGTGCGGGCGTCCCACTGGCGCAGCCGCTCCGCGTCCCGGGACAGGGACTGGACGTGGGCCAGGACGTGGTGGGCGAAGAGGACGGGCTGGGCGTGCTGGAGGTGCGTGCGGCCGGGCATCGCCACGTCGGGATGGGCCTCGGCGAGCCCGATCAACGCGTCCTGGAGCTCTGCGATCAGGCCACCGACGGTCCGGGCGTGGTCCCGCAGGTACATGCGGAAGAGGGTCGCGACCTGGTCGTTGCGGGAGCGGCCCGCGCGCAGCTTGCCGCCGAGGTCGGGGCCGAGGCGCTCCAGGAGTCCGCGCTCCAGGGCGGTGTGGACGTCCTCGTCGGCGATCGTGCCCACGAAGGAGCCGTCGGCGACGTCCGCCTCGAGCTCATCGAGACCGGCGATCATGCGGGTCAGCTCGTCCCGAGTGAGCAGGCCCGCCTTGTGCAGCACGCGCGCGTGGGCACGCGAACCGGCGATGTCGTACGGCGCGAGCCGCCAGTCGAAGTGGACGGACGCGGACAGCTTCGCCAGGGCCTCGGCGGGACCGTCGGCGAAACGTCCGCCCCAGAGCCGGACGTCACCGCTGTTGCTGCTCACCTGCGCGCTCCTCAAGGGGTGTGGATGTGCCTCACCGTCATGCATGAGTATGCAGACCGCTGCATGATTCGTCAATTCGGCGGGGTCGACGAGCGGTTTCCAGTCACGTGAAAGGAATTTGAAGATCCTTTGAACGCGGGAAACCGCTTACCCGTACCTCTCGCCGAACGCAGGCGCCGCGTTACGACACCGACGACACTCGACCCCCTAGTGAGGCATCCGCATGTCCAGGGCTCTTCCGAAGTACAACAAGCGTCGCGTCACGTTCATCGGCGGCGCCGCCGCGGTGGCTCTGTCCGGCACGGTCATCGCCGGCTTCGCCCTCGCCGGGGAGTCGCCCGACAGCGGCGCCAAGAACGCCCGGACGCTGGCGGGCCCCGGCACCATCACGTGCCCGGACGTCCGCTCCAAGCTCCCGGCGGTCCCCGCCTCCGCCAAGGCCGAGGTCGACCGCAACCTCACCCTGCTCAACACGCAGATCCAGGAGGCCAACAAGCGTCTGGTCGACACCGTCGGCCAGGGCGGCCCCAACTTCGTCCAGAACGCCATCCTCGGCCCCCTCAAGGACAAGCGCGTCTCGACCGTCAACCGCATCGCCACCGCCATCGGCCGGACCGCCGCCAAGCCCCAGGGCCTGGATGCCCTGGCCGCCTGCACGCTGAACGGCGCGGGCACCAACGCGGGCGGCGGCGCGGCCGGCAAGCCGCAGGCGGGCGGCAACACCGGCAATGCAGGTAACGCCGGTAACGCCGGGAATGCAGGTAACGCGGGCAATGCCGGCAACGCCGCCGCCGGCACGATCACCTGCCCGGACGTCCGCTCGAAGCTCCCGGCGGTGCCCGCCTCCGCCAAGGCCGAGGTCGACCGCAACCTCACCCTGCTCGACACCCAGATCCGGGAAGCCAACACGCGTCTGGTGAACACCGTCGGCCAGGGCGGCCCCAACTTCGTCCAGAACGCCATCCTCGGCCCCCTCAAGGACAAGCGCGTCTCGACCGTCAACCGCATCGCCACCGCCATCGGCCGGACCGCCGCCAAGCCCCAGGGCCTGGACTCCCTGGCCGCCTGCACCCTCAACAAGTGAGGTGACAGGCGCCGTGGCCGCCCCGTGGGAGCGCCGGCCGGGGCGGCCACGGCAGACGTCCGCCCGCGGGGCCCGGCAGAGGTGACCGGACCCCGCAATTCCTTAGACAGTCGAAAGATATGCGGCCATAATCGTTCGACATGGGAAAGACTTATGAGCGCATAGACGGCCGGCTCCGCACGTTCATCGAGGCGCAGCCGGTCTTCTTCACCGCCACCGCGCCCCTGGCCGCCGACGGCACGGTCAACCTCTCCCCCAAGGGCCTCACAGGCTCCTTCGCGGTGCTCGACGAGCTCACGGTGGCCTACCTCGACTTCGCCGGCTCCAACGCCGAGACCATCGCCCATCTGCGGGAGAACGGGCGGATCACCCTGATGTGGTGCGCCTTCCAGGGCCCGCCGAACATCGTCCGCGTGCACGGCAGGGGCGAACCGGTCTTCCGTGACGATCCCCGCTTCGGGGAACTGCTCGCGCACTTCCCGGACATCGACCCGGCGCGGCACGGCCTGCGCGCGATCATCGTCGTCACCGCCGAGCTGGTCCGCGACACCTGCGGTTACGGGGTCCCCTTCATGGCGTACGAGGAGGACCGGGACCTGCACGGCAAGCGGTTCGCCCGGGAGGACGACGCCTCGCTCAGCGCGTACTTCAGCAAGAAGGAGCACATCGCCACCAGCCTGGACGGACTACCCGGGCTGCCGTTGCCGCTGCCTCCCTCTACCGTCTGAGGCATGCGCCCCGGTGCCGTCGCCCTCGCCGTCTCCTCCCTGATCGTGCTCGGCACCGGTCCGGCCGCCCCCTCGCTGCCGCTGCCGCTGCCGCTGCCGCTGCCGGCACGGATGGCACACACCGGCGGCGGCACCCAGTTGATCACCGCGGTGGCCCCGAAGCGGGCCTCGACGACGGGCACGGTCACCTGGTGGAACCGCGAGGACGGGCGCTGGGTGAAGCGGGGCTCCGCACCCGCCCGTTTCGGAGCGAACGGACTCGTCGCGGGCGCCACCCGCGAGCAGGGCACGAACACCACGCCCACCGGTCTCTACGGCCTGCCGTACGCCTTCGGCATCAAGGCCGCGCCGCGCGGAACGGCGTACACCTACCGCCGGGTGCACCAGGATTCCTGGTGGTGCCAGGACAACGACTCCCGGTCCTACAACCGCTGGAGCGAGCCGCGTGCGGCCGACTGCCGGGCCGCCGAGTCCGAGCACTTGATCACCTACTCCCCCCAGTACGCGCACGCGCTCGTCATCGGTTTCAACTACCAGCGGCCCGTGCGGGGGCGCGGTGCCGGCATCTTCCTCCACGTCCACGGGCGGGGGGCGACGGCCGGTTGCGTCTCCGTGTCCGAGAAGGCGATGCGGCGGATCCTCGTGTGGGCCGACCCCACGCGGCGGCCGCACATCGCCGTGGGCACGCAGAACGGGAGCACGGCCGTCACCCGCCTGTGACGGACTGGGCCGCGTGAGCGTGACCAGCGGTCACTCCCGTCCGCACCCGACTCGGTGCACGACTGAACACTCCCGTGTCGCGGTCCGTATCTGTGGGCCAAGGGTCAAGTCCCCACGGAGGAACCGTGACCACCACGCTCGCAGGCGGACGTGCCGCCCGCCGCCAGACGATGCGCCGCATCCGCCCGCGCCGCTCCCCGGCCGTTCCGCTGCTGATCGCCCTGTGGGCCGGTGCGGCGGCCGTGCTGTGGCTGTGGTGGGACAACACACCGTCCCTCGCCGACAACACGAGCAAGATCCTGGCCGCAGGCCGGATCACCGGTCTGCTCGCCGGCTACCTCATGGCGCTGGTGGTGCTCCAGATGGCCCGGGTGCCCGCGCTGGAGCGCCGGGTGGGCACCGACCGGGTCGCGCGCTGGCACGCCATGACCGGCCGTTACACGCTCTGTCTGGTGCTGGCCCACGTCTTCCTCACCATGTGGGGCTACGCGCTCCAGGCGGGCAAGGGGCTCGGCGACATCGTCCAGCAGACGACGGACTCCATCAACCAGCTGCCGGACATGGGCAAGGCCGCCATCGGCACGGGCCTGCTCTTCCTCATCGGGATCCTGTCGATCGGCGGCGTGCGCCGCCTGATCGGCTACGACACCTGGTACCACGTGCACCTGCTCACGTATGCCTCGGTGTACATGACGTTCTGGCACCAGATCACGACCGGCAACGAGTTCGCCGTCGAGCCGGCCGCGAAGACCTTCTGGTACGGGCTGTACGGCGTGGTGACCGCGCTGGTCGTCTGGTACCGGATCCTCACCCCGATCCGGCTGAACCTGCGGCACCGCATGCGCGTCGCGGCGGTCATCGAGGAGACCCCGGGGATCGTGTCCGTGCTGATCAGCGGGCGCAAGCTGCACCGGATGGGCGCGGAGCCCGGGCACTTCTTCCGCTGGCGGTTCAAGGCGCCGGGCATGCGCTTCAGTTCGCACCCGTACTCGCTGTCTGCGGCCCCCCGCCCGGACATGCTGCGCATCACGGTCAAGGCGATCGGTGACCACACCTCCCGGCTGCGGGACCTCGAGCCCGGCACCAAGGTGTGGGCCGAGGGCCCGTACGGCGCGATGACCGCGCAGCGCCGCAGCCGCGGCAAGGTCCTCCTCGTCGCGGGTGGTGTCGGCATCACGCCGATGCGGGCGCTGTTCGAGACGCTGCCCGGCGCGTCCGGTGACATCACCCTTCTCTACCGGGCCAACACCACCCAGGACCTGGCCCTGTGGGGCGAACTCGCCAAGATCGCCGACGAGCGCGGCGCCCGGCTGATGTACGCGGTCAACAGTCCGGAGGGGGAACGCCCGGACATCTCCGCGGAGTCCCTCCAGCGGAAGATCCCGGACATCGACGACCACGACGTCTTCATGTGCGGGCCGCCCGGTTTCGCGCAGTCGGTCTACGAGGCACTGCGCGGAGCGGGAGTACCCGCCCGCCGCATCCATCACGAGTCGTTCGAGATGTGAGCGACGGGACACCAACGGCCCTTCAGGAGTTTGGGAAACGATGAGGAAGTCTCACCCCGTCCGGCGTGCCGTGCTCGCCGGCGCAGCCACCGTCTCCGGGATCGTGCTGCTGCTGTCCCTGAAGCCGGCCTCCGACCCGGGGGCCGCCCAGGCGGCGGGGCAGGCCCCGCCCGCGGCGGCCGGACAGGCCCCGCAGGGCGGCGTGAACGGCGCGGTCACCGGTGACGCGGCGCAGACGCAGTACGGCGCCGTGCAGGTCCGGCTGACCATGAGCAACGGCAAGATCACCCAGGCGGAGGCCGTCCAGGCCCCCAAGGGCGGCCGCAGCGACCAGATCACCGCCGGCTCGGTGCCACGGCTGAACCAGGCGGCGGTCGCGGCGCAGAGCGCGGAGATCGACGCGGTGTCGGGCGCCACGTACACCAGCGCCGGCTACAAGAAGTCCCTCCAGTCGGCCCTGGACAAGGCGAAGGCGTCGGCCGGGGCGCAGCAGGGCTCGGGCGGCGCGCAGCAGGGCTCGGGCGGCGCGCAGACGCTGACCGGCGATGTCGCGCAGACGCAGTACGGGCCGGTCCAGGTCCGGGTGACCGTCGCAGGCGGGAAGATCACCAAGGCCGAGGCGGTCCAGGCCCCCAAGGGCGGCCGCAGCGACCAGATCACCGCCAGCTCGGTGCCACGCCTCAACCAGGCGGCCGTCGCGGCCGGTACCGCGGAGATCGACGCGGTGTCGGGCGCCACGTACACCAGCGCCGGCTACAAGAAGTCCCTCCAGTCGGCGCTCGACAAGGCGCCGGCCCAGGGCGGTTCCTCGCAGGCCGCGGGTTCGGGGGGCGGCCAGGCGACGACGCAGACGCTGACCGGCAGCGTGGCGCAGACGCAGTACGGGCCGGTGCAGGTCCGGGTGACCGTCGCCGGGGGGAAGATCACCAAGGCCGAGGCGGTCCAGGCCCCCAAGGGCGGCCGCAGCGACCAGATCACCTCCTCCTCCGTCCCCCGCCTCAACCAGGCGGCCGTCGCGGCCGGGAACGCGCAGATCGACGCCGTGTCCGGGGCGACGTACACCAGCACGGGCTACAAGCAGTCCCTGCAGTCCGCTCTGGACCAGGCCGGTGGCTGACACGGTGGCCGACTCCGCACAGGCTCCCGCCGCGGTACGTCATGCCGAGGAGACGATGGGGACCGTCTTCTCCTTCGACGTCCGCGGCGGGGAACCGGCCGCCGTGCGCGCGGCCCTGGACGAGGCCGTGGCCGGGTTGCACCGGGTCGACGAGGTGTTCAGCACGTACCGCGAGGACAGCCAGATCTCGCGGCTGCAGCGCGGTGAGGTGACCGTCGCGGAGTGCGATCCCGAGGTCGCCGAGGTGCTGGAACTGGCCGCCGAGGCGGAGCGGCTGAGCGACGGCTGGTTCAGTACGTCGTACCAGGGCCGCCTCGATCCGACGGGCATCGTGAAGGGCTGGGCGGTCGAGCGGGCGGCGCGGCTGCTGGCGGACGTGCCCGGGGTGTGCGGGGTGAACCTGAACGGCGGCGGCGATGTGCAGTTGCTCGGGACACCGGGTGGGCAGCGGCCATGGCGCGTGGGCGTGTCGGACCCGTTGCGGCCGGGTGGCCTGGCGGCGGTCGTCTCCGCGGCGGGCGCATCGGAATTGTCCGTGGCCACGTCCGGGACGGCGGAGCGGGGAGATCACATCGTCGACCCCCGGACGGGGCGCTCCGCCGTGACCGACCTGGTCGCCGTGACGGTGGTCGGTCCGCGGCTGACGTGGGTGGACTGCTGGGCGACGGCGGCGTTCGCGATGGGCTCGCGGGAAGGTCTGGCGTGGCTGGAGTCCCTGCCGGGTGTGGAAGCGCTGCTGATCACGGCTGGGGACGAGGTGCGTTGTACGGGGGGCCTGGCTGCGAGGCTGGGGTGAGTCGAGGCTGAGGACAGGGCGTTTCGCTCACCCGCGCCAGCGGGATGCCGCTGCGCCCACCCGTGCCGCCCTCAGCCAGGCCAACTCAGGGGCGCGGGGAACTGCGCGAACGGCCACAGCGCACCCGCACACACCCACCACCGGCACCCCTGCGGCGCTCAGTGCCCGTTCTGAGCCAACCTCAGCAAATGGTCGGCCAGCGCCTGCCCACCCGTCGGCTCCCGACTGATCAGCAGCAACGTGTCGTCGCCGGCGATCGTCCCCAGAATGTCGTGCAGTTCGGCCTGGTCGATGGCCGAGGCCAGGAACTGCGCGGCCCCCGGAGGGGTCCGCAGGACCACGAGATTCGCCGAGGCCTCCGCGGAGATCAGCAGCTCCTGCGAGAGCCGCCGCATCCGCTCCTCCTTCGCCGAACCGCCCAGCGGCGCCCGGGGCGTACGGAACCCGCCCTCGCTGGGCACCGCGTAGATCAGGTCGCCGTCGGAGTTGCGGATCTTCACGGCGTTCAGCTCGTCCAGGTCCCGGCTAAGCGTGGCCTGCGTGACGCTCAGCCCGTCGTCGGCGAGCAGCTTCGCCAGCTGGCTCTGCGACCGGACCGGCTGCCGGTTGAGGATGTCCACGATCCGGCGGTGGCGGGCGGTGCGGGTCTGCGGCACGGCGGGCCCGTTCGCCCCCGGCTGCTCGTGGTCCTGCGCCTGGCTCATCGTCGTCTCATTCCCCGGATCGTCCGTCCCCGCTCACTGCCTGGAGGATGCCGGGCAGCGCCCCGAGGAACGCGTCCACCTCGTCGTCGCCGAGGTTCAGCGGCGGCATCAGCCGGACGACGTCGGGGGCGGGCGCGTTCACCAGGAATCCGGCCTCCTGAGCCGCCTGGCGCACCTGGGGCGCGAGCGGCTCGGTGAGCACGATACCCAGGAGGAGTCCCGTACCCCGGACGAAATCGATCAACTCATGGCCGAGGCCCTCGATTCCGTCCCGCAACCGCTCGCTCTGGCGCTTGACGTTCTCCAGCAGCCCCTCGTTCTCGATGGTGTCGAGGACGGCGAGCCCGGCGGCGCAGGCGACCGGGTTGCCGCCGAAGGTCGTGCCGTGCTGGCCGGGCTGGAGCAGGTCGGCCGCGCGCCCGAAGGCGACGGTCGCACCGAGCGGCAGCCCGCCGCCCAGCTGCTTGGCGAGGGTGACCACGTCGGGCAGCACGCCCTCGTGGGCCTGGTACTCGAACCAGTGCCCGGTCCGGCCGATTCCGGTCTGGACCTCGTCGAGGACGAGGAGCGCCCCGGTCGCCGCCGTGATGGCCCGGGCCGCCTTGAGGTAGCCGGCGGGCGGGACGACGACGCCGAGCTCGCCCTGGACCGGCTCGAGGATGACGAGCGCGGTCTCCTCGGTGACGGCGGCGGCCAGGGCCTGCGCGTCACCGAACGGCACGTGGGTGACGTCGCCGGGCAGCGGCAGGAACGGCTCGCGCTTGCCGTGCTGGCCCGTCAGCGCCAGGGCGCCCATGGTCCGCCCGTGGAAGGCGCCCTCGGTGGCCACGATGTGGGTCCGCCCGGTCAGCCGGCCGATCTTGAAGGCGGCCTCGTTGGCCTCGGCGCCGGAGTTGCAGAAGAAGACCTTGCCGTCCCGGCCGAAGAGGTTGAGCAGCCGCTCGGCGAGGGCGACGGTCGGCTCGGCCATGAAGAAGTTGGAGATGTGGCCGAGGGAGCCGATCTGCCGGCTGACGGCCTCCACGATCGCCGGGTGGGCGTGGCCGAGGGCGTTGGTGGCGATGCCGCCGACGAAGTCGAGGTACGCGTTGCCGTCGGCGTCCCACACCTTGGTGCCCGCGCCGCGCTCCAGGGGCAGCAGCGGGATGCCGTAGTTGTTCATGAGCGCGCCCTGCCACCGCCCGGCGTACTCCTGCTGCGCGGTCATACGGTGTCCCCCTCGTGCTCGTCGGGCACGACCATCGTGCCGATGCCCTCGTCAGTGAAGATCTCCAGCAGGATCGAGTGCTGGACCCGGCCGTCGATGACGCGGGCGGTGGTGACGCCGTTGCGCACGGCGTGCAGGCAGCCCTCCATCTTCGGCACCATGCCGGACGACAGGTCCGGCAGCAGCCGCTCCAGTTCGGTCGCGGTGAGGCGGCTGATCACCTCGTCGCTGTGCGGCCAGTCCTCGTAGAGGCCCTCGACGTCGGTGAGGACCATGAGGGTCTCGGCGTCCAGTGCAGCAGCGAGTGCCGCAGCCGCCGTATCAGCATTGACGTTGTAGACATGTCCGTCGTCCTGGGAGCGGGCGATCGAGGAGACGACCGGGATGCGGCCGTCGGCGAGCAGGGCCTCGATCGCGCCCGTGTCGATCGCGGTGATCTCGCCCACCCGCCCGATGTCGACGAGCTCGCCGTCGATCTCGGGCTGGTGCTTGGTGGCGGTGATGGTGTGGGCGTCCTCGCCGGTCAGGCCGACGGCGAGCGGCCCGTGCTCGTTGAGCAGCCCGACCAGTTCGCGCTGGACCTGCCCGGCCAGGACCATGCGGACGACGTCCATGGCGTCCTCGGTGGTGACCCTGAGGCCGGCCTTGAACTCGCTGACGATGCCGTGTTGATCGAGCGCCCGACTGATCTGCGGGCCGCCGCCGTGCACGACGACGGGCTTGAGGCCGGCGTGGTGCAGGAAGACGACGTCCTGGGCGAAGGCGGCCTTGAGGTCCTCGTCGATCATGGCGTTGCCGCCGAACTTGATGACGACCGTCTTGCCGTTGTGCCGGACCAGCCAGGGCAGTGCCTCGATGAGGATCTGCGCCTTGGGCAGGGCGGTGTGCTTACGCGTCGATCCGGTGCTCATGACGAGTACGCGCTGTTCTCGTGGACGTAGTCGGCGGTGAGGTCGTTGGTCCAGATGGTGGCGGTCTCGGACCCGGCGGCGAGGTCGGCGACGATGTGCACCTCGCGGTAGCGCATGTCGACCTTGTCGCGGTCCTCGCCGACCCCGCCGTTCTTGCAGACCCAGACGCCGTTGATGGCGACGTTCAGCCGGTCGGGCTCGAAGGCGGCCTGCGTGGTGCCGATGGCGGAGAGCACCCGGCCCCAGTTGGGGTCCTCGCCGTGCAGCGCGCACTTGAGGAGGTTGTTGCGGGCGATGGAGCGGCCCACCTCGACGGCGTCGTCCTCGGTCGCGGCGTTGATCACCTCGACCTTGATGTCCTTGCTGGCGCCCTCGGCGTCGCGGATGAGCTGCTGGCCGAGGTCGTCGCAGACCTGCCGTACGGCCTCGGCGAACTCCTCGTACCCGGGGGTGACTTCGGCCGAACCGGAGGCGAGCAGCAGCACGGTGTCGTTGGTGGACATGCAGCCGTCGGAGTCGACCCGGTCGAAGGTGGTGCGGGTGGCGGCCCGCAGCGCCTTGTCGAGCACCTCGTCGTCGAGGGCCGCGTCGGTGGTGAGGACGACGAGCATGGTGGCGAGGCCGGGGGCGAGCATGCCCGCGCCCTTGGCCATGCCGCCGACGGTCCAGCCGTCCTTGGTGACGACGGCCGTCTTGTGGACGGTGTCGGTGGTCTTGATGGCGATGGCGGCCTTCTCACCGCCGTGCTCGCTCAGGGACCCGGCGGCCGTCTCGATACCCGGGAGCAGCTTGTCCATGGGGAGCAGGAGGCCGATGAGGCCGGTCGAGCAGACGGCCACCTCGATGGCGCCGCGACCGAGGACCTCGGCGGCCTTCTCGGCCGTCGCGTGCGCGTCCTGGAAGCCCTTTGGTCCCGTGCAGGCGTTGGCGCCACCGGAGTTGAGGACGACGGCGGACACCTGGCCGCCCTTCAGCACCTGCTCGGACCACAGGACCGGCGCGGCCTTCACGCGGTTGGAGGTGAACACGCCGGCGGCGGCACGGCGGGGGCCGGTGTTGACCACGAGGGCCAGGTCGGGGTTGCCATTCTCCTTGATCCCGGCGGCGATGCCCGCCGCCGTGAATCCCTTTGCTGCCGTCACACTCACGGCGCAACTCCGATCGTCGTCAGTCCGGTGGTCTCGTCGAGACCCAGGGCGATGTTCATGCTCTGGACGGCACCGCCCGCGGTGCCCTTGGTGAGGTTGTCGATGGCGCTGATCACGATGATCCGGCCGGCGTCCGCGTCGTACGCGACCTGCACCTGAACGGCGTTCGAACCGTAGACGGACGCCGTGGCGGGCCACTGGCCCTCGGGGAGCAGATGCACGAACGGCTCGTCGGCGAAGGCCTTCTCGTAGACGGCGCGCAGGGACTCGCCCGTGACGCCGTCGGCGGCCTTGGCGCTGCACGTGGCGAGGATGCCGCGGGGCATCGGCGCGAGGGTCGGTGTGAAGGACACGGAGACCGTCTCCCCCGCCGCCGCGCTGAGGTTCTGGGTGATCTCGGGGGTGTGCCGGTGCCCGCCGCCGACGCCGTAGGGGGACATCGAGCCCATGACCTCGCTGCCGAGCAGGTGCGGCTTGGCCGCCTTGCCCGCGCCGGACGTGCCGGACGCGGCGACGATCACGGCCTCGGGCTCGGCCAGGCCCGCCGCGTACGCCGGGAAGAGGGCGAGGGAGACGGCGGTGGGGTAGCAACCGGGCACCGCGACGCGCTTGGACCCCTCCAGCGCGGCGCGGGCACCCGGCAGTTCGGGAAGGCCGTAGGGCCAGGTTCCGGCGTGCGGGGAGCCGTAGAACCGCTCCCAGGCGGCGGCGTCGGTCAGCCGGAAGTCGGCGCCCATGTCGACGACGAGCACGTCCGGGCCGAGCTGCTCGGCGACGGCGGCGGACTGCCCGTGCGGGAGCGCGAGGAAGACGACGTCGTGACCGGCGAGGACGTCCGGGGTGGTCTCCTGGAGGACTCGGCCGGCCAGGGGCAGCAGGTGCGGCTGGAGCGCACCGAGCCTCTGCCCCGCGTTGGAGTTGCCGGTCAGGGCACCGATCTCGACCTCGGGGTGCGCCAGGAGCAGACGCAGCAGTTCTCCGCCCGCGTACCCACTCGCTCCGGCCACTGCCGCTCGTACCGCCATGGATCCTCCTCCTTAGAGGGCATGACTATACGTTTCGCTGCACGTTTATGCAATCCCGTGCATGAGCGGCGCGACGGCCGAACTGCGGCCGGGGAAACCGGCTTTGTCCTGGCCATGACCACAGGGTAAGGTCCCCGGGCACATTTCAGGGGATCATGGCGGGTGGGGGACATGGCCGAGGAAGACGACGCGCACGGCAAGAGCCCGAGCGCATGGGGGCAGGCGCTCGCGGCGGTGGCGCTCGTGGGGGCGCTCAGCGGGAGCTTCTGGTGGCTCGCGAAGACATCCGCCGCGGAGAGCGAGCCGAAGCCCGCCACCTGCTCCGCGGAGGAGTCCCCCGCCCCGAAGGGCAAGCGCCTGACCGGCGCGCGACTGTGCGAGGCGCTGAACCGGCCCGACCTGGCCGCCCTGCTCGGCACACCGACGGAGATCGCGAAGACCGCCTCCGGCAGCGACAGTTCCTTCGGGTCCCCCGGCGGCAAGAAGATCGCCACCCCGCAGGCCCAGGTCGAGTTCGAGACGTACACCGTGACGCTCTCGGCGACCTACGACGGCCTTCCCGTGGCCGGGTCGGAAGGACTGCTCGGTAGCTACGCCCGCCCGCAGAAGGTACTGGGCCGCCCCGGGGTTCTCTACTCCACCCGCACCATCAGCATCAGCTTCCGGCTGGACGGCGGCGACGCGGACAGCGGTCCCGGCGTTCCGGCCCGGGCCCTCACCGTCGCCCAGGACGCGAAGGACCGCGGTGGGTCCGTCGACGTCACCCTGTGGCGCGCGGACGGAGCCGTGCCGGACGACGCGGTGCTGCTGCGGGTCGCGGAGCGGGTGCTGCAGACGCTCCCGGGGTGGACCTCGCGGGGCTGAGCCCGCCCCGCGAGGTCCGGGGTCCTACTTCTGCTTGAACCGCAGGAACGTCACCGAGTTCGCCGGGAACGTGTACGTGAACTTCTTGGCCACGCCCCGGAAGGTGGACGTCACCGGGGTCACCGGGGTGTCCGTCTCGGTGTTCACGGCCGTCTCGTCGGCGGCCAGCGTGGTGACGCGGGCCGTGGCGGCGGCCCTGGCGTCACCGAGGTCGACGGCCGTACGGGCCTCGGCCGACTGGGCGTTGACGACCTTGACGATCAGGTCCCCGGTCCGGGCGTCCTGTGTGACGACCTGGCGGAACGGCTCGGCCGGCTTGTCGTCCTCGAAGCTGCCCCACTCCTTGCCGTCGAGGAACAGGGTGACCTGGCGGCCGCGCACCTTGATGTCGATGTCGTAGGCCCGGCCGGTCTCGATCGACCCGGGCTTCGTCATCAGGGTGCCCTTGCCGCCGTCCACGGCCTGCTCGATCGCCGACTGGGTGTTGTTCCAGCCGCCCAGGTTCCACCAGTAGTAGTTGCCGGTGTCCTTGACGCCGAAGGCGACGAGGAAGCCCTCCTTGCCGGACTTCTTGGTGGCCTTCACATGCAGGTCGTAGTCCTTCCAGGCCGGGTCGCCCGCCGTGACCATGGTGTTCTCGGCGGCGGTGTCGGTCTGGACGTAGGCCCCGTCCTGGACGCTCCAGCTGCCACGGCCGCTGGTGGTCCACTTCGAGGCGTCACCGGAGAAGTCGTCGCTGAGCAGGGTCGAGCCGTCCGCCGAGGTGACCTTCACGTCGTCGTACGCGGCGCTGGTCGCCCACGTCGACAGGCCGACGGCACCGGTGATGGGGCCGCTGACGTTCGGGGTGGTGGTGGCCCTGGACGGCACGACACGGTCGCCGACGTTGTTCATGAACAGCTTCTGGACCTCGTAGTTGGCCGAGTTCCAGGAGGCCCGGTTGTTGAACCAGATCAGGTCCGGCCGCCACTGCACGTAGTCCTCGTTGGCGAGCAGCGGGGCGTACGAGGCGAGCTTGACGACGTCCGCGTTGCGCTCCAGGCCGGTCATGAAGGCGGCTTCGGACAGGCCGTTCTTCCAGGCGTTGCCCTGGGAGGCGTACTCGCCGAGGAAGACCTTGGGGCCGCTGCGGTCGTAGGAGTCGTAGCGGTCGTTGTTCTGCAGGAACCAGTTCGGGCTGTTGTAGTAGTGCTCGTCGACCATGTCGACCCCGGCCTCGCGGTTGAGCTGCCAGGCGGTGTCGAAGGTCGAACCGGCGTCGTCGGGGCCCGAGTTGGAGATGACGGTGATGTCCGGGTACTTCGCCTCGATGGCGGCCCGGAACTTCTGGAAGCGGGCGAAGAACTCCTTCGGGAGGTTCTCCTCGTTGCCGACCTCGATGTGGGTCAGGTGGAAGGGCTTGGGGTGGCCCATCCGCGCGCGGACCTTGCCCCACTCCGAGGTCGCCGGGCCGTTGGCGAACTCGATGAGGTCGAGGGCGTCCTGGATGTGCCGCTCGAGCAGCGCCTCGTCGTCGGTGGCCCGGTTCTGCCCGCAGCCGGTGACCAGGGCGGGGACGACGGGCAGCGGCATGGCGCCGATGTCCTCTGAGAAGCGGAAGTACTCGTAGTAGCCGAGGCCGTAGCTCTGGTTGTATCCCCAGACGTTGGCGTTGGTGGCTCGCTCCTCGACCGGGCCTACGGTGTCCTTCCACTGGTAGCTGCGCTTGCGCTGCCAGTTCGAGGCCGCGCTGTAGTCCTCCATGGAGCCGGTGTTGACCAGGCAGCCGCCCGGGAAGCGCACGAACCCCGGGTGCAGGTCGGCGATCTTCTGGGCGAGGTCCCTGCGCAGGCCGTTGGGCTGGTTCTTGTACGTCTCGCGCGGGAACAACGACACCTCGTCGAGCGCGGCGGCGTTCGTGGAGGCCACGGCGAGACGGCCGCGGTTGCTGGTGCGCGACGCCGTGAAGGAGGCCTTGTACTTGGCCCAGCCACCCTTCACCGCGATCTGGCGGGCGGTGGCCAGGCTGCCCGCGGCGTCCTTCAGGGAGACGGCGAGTGTGCTGCCGCTCTCGGCGCGGGCCCATACGGAGAAGTCGTACCGCTTGCCCTGCTCGACCCGGATGCCGGTGTTGTAGCCGGCGTTCGTGACGGACGAGCCGGCGCCCAGGGAGAGGTAGTTGCGGTTGCGTTCGTTCAGACGGCCGGAGTCGTTCACGACCTGGGCCGTGCCGCCGGCCGTCCACGAGGTCAGGGGCGTGTAGGAGCCGTTGTCGGCGGTGGAGTACTCGAACGACCGGTTCTGCACGAGCTCGGCGTAGAGACCGCCGTCGGCGGCGCGGTTGATGTCCTCGAAGAAGACGCCGTACATCGTGTCGTCGATCTTCGCGCCCCGGGCGGACGGGTCGACGGTGATCGTGTAGTCGGCGACGTCCTCGGCGTGCGCGGGGGCCGGTAAGAGGGCTGCTGCCGTCAGGAGGGCGGTGGTCGTGAGACCGAGTCTCCATCGGGTGCGGGCGTCGGTGCGTGGCATGGATACTCCGCGGCTCTCTGCTAGAGGTTCGAAATATCAGACAATGATCAGCACTTCGAACGGCAAGATAGGGAGGGGACGGAAGCGCGTCAATGGGGCGCACGACAACGCCGGGACGGAGAGCGGAGCAGGATGGGCGAGTTCTGGCCAGTGCCGGACGCACTCTCGTTTCTGGCCGGGCGCTGGAGGGTGTCGCGGTCGGTGCGGGATCTCGCGAGCGGTGCGGAAGGGGAGTTCAGCGGAACCACCGAGTTCCGTGAGGACACGGAGGGGCCCGGCGGGTTGCTGCACCACGAGTCCGGCACCTTCGTCTGGCAGGGCGTCGCCCGGCCCGCCGAGCGGACGTTGCGGTTCCTTCCCGGCCCGGGCGGCACGGCGGACGTGCGGTTCGCCGACGGGCGGCCGTTCCACGACCTGGACCTGACGTCCGGCCGGCATGTCGCCGGCCATCCCTGTGCGGCGGACCTCTACCGAGGCGAGTTCGCCGTCCACGACAGCGACCACTGGCGGACGGTGTGGCGCGTCCGCGGCCCCGCCAAGGACCTGGTCCTGTCCACCGACTACGTGCGCGAGGGCTGAGCCGGCGCCCCGCCGTCGAAGCGCAGGTTCCAGCGGCCCGCCCGGCCCGTCACGGCGGTCGTCGACAGCGGGCGGACGTCGATGTTCCAGTACGTCGACGGCGGCGCCTTCAGGGCATACACCAGGGCCGCCCGGATCACGGAGGGCTCGGCCACCGCCACGACCCGGCAGCCGTCCTCGACGGGCCGGGTGTCGAGCCAGCCGCCGACGCGGGTGATGAAGTCGACCAGCGACTCACCCCCGTGCGGTGTGGCGCGGGGGTCGGCGAGCCAGGCGTCCACGGCATCCGGCTCCCGGGCCATCGCCTCGCCCAGGGTCAGTCCGCGCCAGCGGCCCATGTCGCAGTCGCGCAGGCCGAGCTGCACCAACGGCGCGTATCCGAGCCCGTCCCCCGTCGCCCGGCTGCGGGGAGTCGGCGAGCAGTAGCGCAGTTCGGCCGCGGCGAGCGGCAGCAGGTCCCGGGCGGCGCGCTCCACCTCGCCCCAGCCGGCCTGGTCCAGCGGCCGGTCGTCCTCGAAACGCTCGGCGAGCAGCGGGGAGCTGCGCGCGGCGGCGACGAAGGTGACCCGAAGTGGCATGCGGCGATCGTGGGCGCACCAAGTACGCAGGTCAAGAGCCGTTACCTACGAGTTACCCAGGGTGCCCCGGCTCTCACTGGGCGAAGATGAGCGCCATCCACCGCTCGGGCCGCTCCAGCGGGGCGAATCCGATCTTCTCGTACACCCCGTGCGCGTCCTGCGTGGCGAGCAGGACCCGCGGCACCCCGGACGAGCGCAGCTCTTCGCGCACGGCGGCCACGAGCGCGCTTCCCACGCCCTTGCCGCGCACCGCCGGACCGACGTACACATCGCACAGCCACCCGAACGTCGCCCGGTCGGTGATCACCCGGGCGTAGGCGACCTGCTCTCCCGACACCGAGTCGAACACCCCGAAGTTGAGTGACCCCTCGATCGCCCGGTCCTGCTGCTCCCGGGAGCGACCGAGCGCCCAGTAGGCGTCGGTGGACAGCCAGTGGTGCACGCGCTCGCGGTCGACGCGGGCGGGGTCGGTGGAGATCTCGTAGCCCTCGGGCAGGCTCGGCGTGTCGGTCATGTCCGCGATGCTCGCAGGCCGCGCGAAGGGCGTCGAGCGGTTATCCCAGCACCTCGTCACAGGCCGTACGCAGCCTCCGTACGCCCTCCGCGATCTCACCGGTCCCGGCGACCGCCGCGAAGCTCAGCCGGACGTGCGCGGCCGGGGGTTCGGCACTGAAGTACGGGCGGCCGGGTGCGAGGGCGACGCCGGCACGCAGGGCCGCGGAGGTCAGGGCCGACTCGTCCGTGCCGTCGGGCAGGCGTGGCCACAGGTGGTAGCCACCGGAGGGGACGTGCGGCAGGGCGAGTTCCGGCAGGCGCAGGGCGAGGGCGCCGGTCATCGCGTCCCGGCGGGCCTTCAACGCCGCGGAGACGGCGCGCAGATGACGCGGCCAGGCCGGCGAGCCGACGAGTTCGAGGGCGGCCTCCTGGAGGGGGCGCGGCACGAAGAACGTGTCGACGACCTGGATCGCGCGCAGCCGTTCCAGGACCGGACCGCGGGCGGCCAGGGCACTCACCCGGAAGCTCGGCGAGGTCGCCTTGGTCAGCGAGGAGACGTGGACGACGACGCCGTCGGGGTCGTCGGCGGCCAGCGGGCGCGGCAGCGGCTCCGCGTCCTCGTGCACGAGCCGCCGCACGAAGTCGTCCTCGACGACGAACGCGCCCGCCTCCCGGGCGATGCGCAGCACCTCGGCGCGCCGCTCGGGCGCGAGCACCGCGCCCGTGGGGTTCTGGAAGAGCGGCTGGCAGACGAAGGCTGGGGCGCCGGTGACCCGGAAGGCGTCCGCGAGCAGCGCCGGACGTACGCCGTCGGCGTCCACCGGGACGGGCACCGGGCGCAGGCCGGCGGCGCGGGCGATGGCGAGCATGCCGGGGTAGGTGGGCGACTCGACCAGGACGGGTGCCCCGGGCGGGGCGAGGGCGCGCAGGGCGGTGGTGAGCGCGGACTGCCCGCCGGCGGTGACCAGCACCTCGGCGGCCGAGACCGGGCCGCCGATGCTCCGCGCGAACCACTCGCGCAGCTCCGGCAGCCCCTCCATGGGCGGCCGCCCCCAGGCGCCGGGACGGCGTCCGGCGCGCGCGAGGGCGGCGGCCATCGCCCGCTCGGGCTGCAGGGACGGGTGCAGATAGCCGCCGTTGAACTCGATCACGCCGGGCGGCGGCGCGGCCAGCGACACCAGCACCCCGGAGGCGTCCACGGAGCGCGGCACGAGGTCGGCGGCGCCGTCGGCGCTCAGCGCGACCTCCTGCCAGGAGGTGTCACCCGTGGGGGCCGGCGCCGTCCGGGCCTGCGCGCGGAACGCGCCCGCGCCGGGCCGGGTGATCACGAGGCCCTCTGCGGCGAGCTGCGCCAGGGCCCGCGACACCGTCACCGGGCTCACCCGGAACCGCTCGACGAGGGCCCGGCTCGACGGCAGCTTTCCACCAGGTGAGTAGCGGTCGAGCTCCCGTCGCAGCTGTTCCACCAGTTCACCCACACTGCTACGCTCTTGCATGAGAGCACAGAGTAGCGCTACTGCGCCGCCTGGGATAGCAGTCGCCACCCCGGGCCGGGAGAGTCACGGCCTCGGCACCCTTCAGGCGGCGCTCGGCGTTGTCGCCTTCTCCCTCACGTTCCCCGCGACCGCCTGGGGACTGGAGGGCTTCGGCCCCTGGTCGCTCGTCGCCGTGCGGAGCGTCCTGGCCGCGGTGATCGCGGGCACCGCTCTGCTGACCCTGCGGGTGCCACTGCCCGCCCGGCGGCACTGGCCGGGCCTCGCGGTCGTCGGAGCCGGCGTCGTCCTCGGCTTCCCGCTGCTGACCACCCTGGCGCTGGAGACCTCCACCACCGCGCACGCCGCCGTCGTGGTCGGCCTGCTCCCCCTCACCACGGCGCTCTTCTCGGCCCTGCGCGTCGGCACCCGGCCCTCGCGCATCTTCTGGATCGCCGCCCTCGCGGGTGCGGCGGCCGTGCTGGCCTTCACCGTGCAGCAGAGCGGCGGCGCCCTGACCACCGCCGATCTGTACCTGTTCGCCGCGCTGCTGGTCTGCGCGGCCGGCTACACCGAGGGCGGCCGGCTGGCCCGGGTCATGCCGGGCTGGCAGGTGATCGGCTGGGCGCTGGTGCTGTGCCTGCCCCTGACCGTGCCCGTGGCCTCGATCGCCCTGGCGCACGAACCCGTGCGGCTGACCGCGCACAGCGTCACCGGACTGCTGTGGGTCGCGGCGGGCTCGCAGTTCGCCGGGCTGGTCGTCTGGTACCGCGGCATGGCAGCCATCGGCATCCCGAAGGCCAGCCAGTTGCAGCTCGCCCAGCCGCTGCTCACACTGGTGTGGTCGGTGCTGCTGCTGGGCGAACACCTCACGGTCGCCGCCCCGCTGACGGCCGCGGCGGTGCTCGTCTGCATCGCCGTCACACAGCGATCACGCGGCTGATCGGGGAGGGTGCACGGCCACTGCCGACCGGCGCACCCCACCTGAAGGCAAGGCCGAGGACCGCTGCTCCGCACATCGTGAGGAGGCCCCAGATGCGCGCAACCGTGGGCGACCAGCTTGTCCAGCACGGCAGGGTGGTCGGTCAGCACGACAAGATCGGCGAGATCGTCGAAGTGCTCGGCCAGGAGGGGAACCCCCCGTACCGCGTCCGGTTCGAGGACGGGCACGAGGGCGTGTGCTCCCCGGGACCCGACACGGAGATCCGGCACAGGGAGACCACCACCGGCCCGTGACCCTGCGCGCGGGCGACGTGGGCTGTCCGCAGGGGACGGCGACTCGGTGCGGGACGAGCCTCGCCGGGCACCGCGCGAGGCGACTCGGCGTGGGGTACCCGGCCGGCCAATGGCTCCTCCGCGCCGGGCGACCCGGCGCGGAGTGCCCCACCCGTGGTGGCACTCGGCGCGAGGCGACTCAGAGCGGGGGCGGCGCCGGTCGGCCGTAGTGATCGGCGACCACCCGCGCCATCGCCCCGATCCGGTCGGCCGCCACGTCCCTGGCGGCGAACCAGACGTGTCCGCGCACCTGCGGATACTCCCCGGCCAGCGTCAGGTGCCGGGACAGTTCAGCCGTCTTCTGCCAGGCCGCGGGCTGCGCCGGGTCGCCGGCCTTGTACAGGGCCTCCCCCACGTACAGCTGCGTCGGGCTGTCGCGCGCCACCTTCGCCCACCAGGGCACCAGCTTCGCGTAGTCGGCGGCGGCGAAGCCGATGTTCCAGTACAACTGCGGGACGAGGTAGTCGATCCAGCCCTCGCGCACCCACTTCCGGGTGTCCGCGTACAGGTCGTCGTACGTCTGCACACCGGCCCGGGTGTCCGAACCGGCCGGGTCCGTCGAGGCGTTGCGCCACACTCCGAACGGGCTGATGCCGAAACGGGCGCCCGGCCGGACCTCCTTCACCCGGTCCGCGGTCTCGCGCACCAGCCGGTCGATGTTGTCCCGCCGCCAGGCGGCCCGGTCCGGGAAGGCATCGCCGTGCTCGTCGTAGGCGTCGTCGTCGTCGAAGGTCTGGCCCGCCACGGGGTAGGGATAGAAGTAGTCGTCGAAGTGGACACCGTCCACGGCGTACTTCGCCACCGCGTCGAGCATCGCGTCCTGCACGAAGGCGCGGACCTCGGGCAGCCCCGGGTTGTAGAAGAGCTTCCCGCCGTACGTCACCACCCAGTCGGGGTTCTTGCGCGCCGGGTGAGAGGCGGCGAGCCGGGCCGGGTCGGCGTGGGCGGCGATCCGGTACGGGTTGAACCACGCGTGCAGCCGAAGACCGCGGGCATGCGCCTCCCGGACGGCCGTGCCCAGCGGATCCCAGCCGGGGTCCTTGCCCTGGGTGCCGGTGAGGTACTGCGACCACGGCTCGTGCGGTGAGGGCCACAGGGCGTCCGCCGTGGGCCGGACCTGGAAGAAGACGGTGTTGAGCCGGTTGCTGACCGCCGTGTCGAGGTGGGTGAGCAGTTCGGAGCGCTGCTGCGAGGCGGTCAGACCCGGCTTGGACGGCCAGTCACGGTTGGCCACGGACGCGATCCAGACACCCCGCATCTCGGAGCCCGGCGCCCCGCCCCCGCCCCCGCCCCCGCCCCCGCCCCCGCGTCCGCGTCCGCTCGCGGCCGACGCCTGAGGCACCATGGTGAAAGCCGACAGCGCCGCGACCGCGAACGCCCTGCGTGAGACTCGTCCCATCCGCATGCTCCAGAAAGCCGCGGATCCGCCCGGCCGCGGATCGCTCCGGGGTCAGCATGCCCGATGCGGACCCGCACCCCCGCGATCGATCATCGATACTTCGGAGTAACGTGCACGAACGGAGCAGGCGCCGGGACCCGGCCGGTCTGCCCGGACGTAGATCAGCAGCGAAAGGGACGATGTGACGGACATCCCAGCGGGAGACATTGCACGCGTCGGAGTCGTGGGCTGCGGTCAGATGGGCGCGGGCATCGCCGAGGTGTGCGCCCGGGCCGGCCTGGACGTCATGGTCGCCGAGACCACCGGCGAGGCCCTGGAGATCGGCCGTACCCGGCTGTTCACCTCCCTGGCCAAGGCAGCTGAGCGCGGCAAGATCACCGAGGAGGAGAAGGAGGGCACGCTGGCCCGCCTGAGCTTCACCACGGACCTCGGCGAGTTCGCCGACCGTGACCTGGTGATCGAGGCCGTCGTCGAGAACGAGCAGGTCAAGACCGAGATCTTCCAGGTGCTCGACCAGGTCGTGACCCGGCCGGACGCGATCCTGGCGTCCAACACCTCCTCGATCCCGCTCGTGAAGCTGGCGGTCGCGACCTCGCGCCCCGACCAGGTCATCGGCATCCACTTCTTCAACCCGGCCCCGGTGCAGAAGCTCGTCGAGCTGATCCCGGCGCTCACCACGTCCGAGGGCACGATCAGCCGCGCTCAGGTCTTCACCGAGAAGCTGCTCGGCAAGCACGCGATCCGCGCCCAGGACCGCTCCGGCTTCGTGGTCAACGCGCTGCTGATCCCGTACCTGCTCTCCGCGATCCGGATGTTCGAGACGGGCATCGCCAGCCGCGAGGACATCGACAACGGCATGGAGATGGGCTGCGCCCACCCGATGGGCCCCCTGAAGCTGTCCGACCTGATCGGCCTGGACACGGTCGCCTCGGTCGCACAGTCCATGTACGAGGAGTTCAAGGAGCCCCTGTACGCCGCTCCTCCGCTCCTGCAGCGCATGGTCGACGCGGGCCGACTGGGCCGCAAGACGGGCTCGGGCTTCTACACGTACGCCTGACGCCCGGCCGGCGCAGCCACGTCACCGCCGCCGCTCCTCCGGCCACGGCCGGAGGCGGCGGCGTCCCCATTCCTGCGCCTGCTCGCTCATGCGGCGGCGCAGCCAGCCGATCCAGAAGGCGAGCGGTGTGATCACGAGCGCGATCAGCAGCGCCCTGCCCCATCCCTCCCCGGAGGAGAACCGGAGCATGACGACGGTCAGCCCGTAGAGCGCCAGCGTGTACGCCGCGTTCTTCCGCCACTTCGTCATGATGTCCCGGGTACCCCGGGAGGCCGATTACGTACGGTCATATTTCGGCCAAGCAGCCGGCCCGGCACCGGAGTTGGTGCCGGGCCCGCGGCATTCACACACCGTGTGCGCGCCGGGCTCGCATATGCCCTCCGCACACTCTCCCCATGCGCCCACCAGGCGAGTTGACTCCTCATGCGCATGCAAGGGATGTGCAACGACTACAGAAAGGAGCGGACTCGTGACCGCCGATCCCGAGCATCCCGTCGTCCATGGAGAACTCGCAGAGTTACGGCGCCGCCTCGACGTGGCCTACGCCCGCGTCGAGGGCGGGCTGGCTCTGCTCAGCCATCGCACCGAGGAGACCGCCAAGGAACTCGACGAGCTCAACACCCGGATCAACTCGCTGGAGCACGCGCGCTGGCCGCTGCCCGCGGTCGCCGCCCTCACCGCCGTGGGTGCCCTCGTCGTGACGATCTGGCAGGCGCTGGGACGCTAGCCGCGACAGGCGGGATCAGGGCAACGTGTCCTGGCCGAGCCTGAGATGGTGCAGCAGGAGTAACGCGGCCGCCATGTTGGCGGCCGGGACCTCGCCGCGGGCGACCATGTCGGGGACGAGCTTGAGGGGCACCCATTCCCGGCGGTCCGACTCGAAGTCGTCCACGGGGTGCCCGACGTACTCGCCGTTGTCGGCCCAGTACACGTGGTGCCGGGCGTCGGTGAGCCCGTTGGACGGCTCCACGCTCATGAGGTGGCGCAGAGGTCCCGGCCGCCAGCCGGTCTCCTCCTCCAGTTCCCTGGCGGCCGCACGGGCGATGTCCTCACCGTCCTCGACCACTCCCGCCGCTAGTTCCCACCCCCAGCTGTCGGTGATGAAGCGGTGCCGCCAGAGCAGCAGCACCTCGTTGGCCTCGTTCACGACCGTGGCCACCGCAACGGGCCGCAGTCGTATGAGGAAGTGGTCCAGATGCCTGCCGTCCGGCAGTTCGACATCCGCGAGATTGACGCTGAACCAGCGGTTTGAGTACACAGTCTGCTCGTTGTGTTTCGTCCACTGCACGGTTCTGCCACCTTCCGTCGAGTAAGTGGCAATATCGCAGCAGCGACGGATGGACAGCAGGCGCACGGGAAGCGCCTCGGAGCGATACGGGCACCCTGGCCCGGATCTACAACGGTACGCGCAGTGCCCCGTCGATGAGTTCGGCGGCCTCGGCCGTGCCCGCGCAGCCACTGCGCACCAGGTGCTCCCGCACCGCGCGCAGCCGGTCGCGCAGCCGCTGGGACTCCATGCCCCGGGCCTGCTCGGCCATCTGCACGGCGATGACCACCGCCTTGTCGGCGTTGCCCTGCCGCAGCTCGATGGTGCTGAGCATGGCCAGCCGGTGCACCCGGCCGCGGTCGTGCGCCGGGTTGTCCACGGCGGCCGCGGCGTGCTCCCCGGCGGCCGCGATCTCGCCCAGGCTCAGCAGCGCCTCCGCCACCTGGACGTTCACGAGCCCGGGCTGGACATAGCCGGTCTCGTCCGGTTCGTAGCCGCGCCGGATGCGCTCGGCCGCCTGCTCGGCCCGCCGGATGCGGGACAGCGCGCTCGTGCCGTCGCCGAGATGCGCGTACGCCTTGGCCTGCATCGCGTACAGGTCGGAGGAGAGCGCCGGGGTGATGTGCTTGCCGGCGGCGCGCAGCGCGGCCTCCGCGAAGGCGACGGCCTGCCGGTACTCCCGCATGAACAGCGACTGGTTGACCAGCAGGGCGATGACGTACGCCCCGAGTCCCCGGTCGCCGCTGGCCTTCGCCAGCCGCAGCGCCTGGTGGAAGTAGCGCTGGGCCAGCCCGTGCGCGTCGGAGTCGTAGGCGCAGATGCCGGCGACCGCCACCAATCCGCCGGTGGCCCGGTGCAGTTGACGGCCGGTCTCGTCGGTGTAGCTGCCGCGCAGCAGCGGGGCGGCCTCGGCGTTGAGGAAGCCGACGATCCGGGCCCGGGTGGCGATGCCCCCGGCCTTGCGGTACAGCTGCTCGTAGTGCGTACGGGCGGCCCGCAGCATCTCCAGGTCGCCCGCGGTGACCCGGTGTCTGCCGCCCCGCGAGACGTCCACGTCCTCGGGTGGGTTCTCCCACTCCCACACCGGCATCACCGCGGGCGTGCCGGTGAGGGCGGGCGCGCCCAGGATGTGCGGGCGCTGCTGCTGGTCGGAGCGCCACAGGGCGGTGGCCCGTTCGACGAACCCGGACAGCGTGCCGGTGTGCGGGGCGGACGGCTCGCCGGGCACGCCGAGGCCGATGTCGTCGAGGGTGACGTGCCGTTGCAGCCGGGCGGCGAGCACCTCGCATATCAGGTCGGGCACTTGGCCCCGGGGGCGCTGCCCCTTCAACCACCGGGCGACGGCGGTGTGTTCGTACCTCAGGGACAGGCCACGGGCCCGTCCCGCCTGGTTGACGTGTGCGGCCAGCCCCGCGTGCGAGATCCCGGCCTCGTCCAGGATCGCGTCGAGCAGAGTGTTGGGCTGCATGTGGGCCCCCCGGTGGCTCGGTGCGGACAGAGTAGTGGTTCCGCCTTCACACGGGGTGTGAACCGAGTGCTCGAATCCGCAGGGTGTGTGCGCTGTCGCTCAGAGTCGCGGGCCGGTTGACTGAACTGCCTCGAAAGAGGCCGGCCGGGCCGCCGGCTCCCCCTCGTACAGTGCGGCGGCCCGCTACCGCCGTCCGCCCGGCTGCCTGCCCGACACTCCGTGGCGGGGCGGACGGCTCCGCCGGCCGGGCCGGGCGAGTCATCGCCGTTGTGTCAGCGGTGTGCCGTCGACTGCGGGCGCGTCGTGGCTGTCCGCGCAGTTCCCCGCGCCCCTGAGGGACATGTGCCGGCCGTTGGTGAGGATGAGCAGGGCGATGTCGTCCGCCGGTTCGCCGCGTGTGTGGTGCCGGAGGGCGGTGGAAACCCTGCCGAGGACCGTATGCGATGAGTCCGGCTCGTCCCGTACCGCGTCTTCCAGAACAGTCGCCAGGGGGAAGAACCGGCCATGCGCGTCCCGTGCGTCCTGGGCTCCGTCCGTGTGGAGGAACAGGGCGTCGTCGGGTTCCAGACAGCCAAGGTTCAGCGTCGGCAGAGCAGTCGGGAGGGGGAACAGGCCCAGCGGTGGGTGCGGATCGTCGGGGGCCAGTTGCTCCACCCGGCCACGGCTCAGCCGGTACGGCCAGGGATGGCCGCAGTTCAGGGCGAGCATCTCCCCGTCGGGCCGGATCTCCACGAGCAGCAGCGTCACGAACTCCTCGGCGGCGCTCGCGGGATGCTCCTGGCGCAGATGGCGGTCCAGGGCCCGTTCCAGCCGGCGCAGCACCCCGCCGAGGTCCTCCTCGTAGTGCGCCGCCTCGCGGAAGCAGCCGAGCACGGCGGCGACGGTCCCCAGGGCGCCGATCCCGTGTCCGCGTACGTCACCCATCACGGCCCGGACACCGTGCTCGGTGGCGACGACCTCGTAGAGGTCGCCCCCGACCGAGGCGCCACGCTCCGCCGACACCTGGACGGCCGCCACGTCCAGCCCGTCGACCCGTGAGGGCAACGGCCGCAGCAGCGCGCGCTGTGCGGCACCCGCGACCCGGCGCATCTGCCGCAGCTCGCGCATCAGCGCGTGCCGCACCTGCAGGATCAGCCCGGTCCCGACCGCGAAGAACACCGCACTGGTGACGAGCCGCGCCCGGAGATCGGTCTCCTGGGCGAGCGGACAGGCCAGCTTGTACGTGACGGCCGCCGCGCCCCAGACCGTGGGCAGACCGAGGCTGCGCACCCGACCCCTGATGCGGATCATGCCGATGGCCCCCCAATAGGCCCTGACACACAGAATCGGACCGGCCCGAGAAGGCCGGTCCGATTCTGTCGACAGCACGCCGAAAATGGGGAGATCACCCACCTTTACCACTCATACGAGTGAGGTGACCCGACCCTGTCTTGGGGGCGCGGGGAACTGCGCGAACGACCACGACGAATCCGCAGCCGCCACCACACCGCAGCTCCCTGCCCCGTGGGCACTCAGCTCCGCAGCTCCGCACCCACTCGCTCGCCCGCGAGGGCCACCGCCGCGTCCCGGGCCGCGGAAGCCTCGTCCACGGTCAGAGTCCGGTCGGATGCGCGGAACCGCAGCGCGTAGGCGAGCGACTTGCGCCCCTCCCCCAGCTGCTCGGCGTTCTCGTACACGTCGAACAGCCGGATGGACTCCAGCAGTTCCCCGGCCCCGTCCCGCAGCGCCGCCTCGACGTCCACCGCCGGCACGAACGCGTCGACGACCAGGGCGACGTCCTGCGTGGCGACGGGGAACGTGGAGATCCGGGGCGCCGCGGCCGTGGCGTCACCGGCGGTCTCCACCGCGTCCAGGTCGATCTCCATCGCGCAGGTGCGCGCGGGCAGCCCGAGGGCCTTCACGACCCGCGGGTGCAGCTCGCCCGCGTGCCCCACGACCCGCTCGGCGCCGTCCATGGTGACCGCCAGCTCGGCGCACCGCCCCGGGTGCCAGGGGCCGTACTGTCCCTTGCGGATGACGAGCTCTGCCCCGGCTTCCCGCGCGACGGACCGGGCGGCCTCGACCGCGTCGGCCCAGTCGGCCGGACGGCCCTTGCCCCACCAGCCGGCCTGCTCGCGCGCACCGGCGAGGACCACGGCCACGTGCCGCGGCTGCTCGGGCAGCGCCGCGTTCAGCTCGGCGAGCTCCTCGTCGGACGGACGGCGGTCGACGGGCAGCACGGCCGCGATCCGCTGCTCCTCGCGCGGGCGGAAGACCAGGCCGGTCTCGAACAGCGCGAGGTCGTGCGAGCCCCGGCCGTCGTTGCGGCGCAGGGCGGCGAGCAGACCCGGCAGCAGCGAGGTGCGCAGCGCGGGCTCCTCGTCGCTCAGCGGGTTGCTGAGCTTCACGACGCGGCGGGCCGGGTCGTCCTTCTCCAGGCCGAGCTGGTCGAAGACCTGCTCACCGATGAACGGGTAGTTCAGCGCCTCGACGTATCCGGCGCCGGCCAGGGCCCGGCCGACGCGGCGGTGCAGCCGCTGCCGGTCCGTCAGGCCGAGGCCGGCCGGCGGCTTGGGCAGCGTGGAGGGCAGGTTCTCGTAGCCCTCCAGCCGGATGACCTCTTCGGCCAGATCGTTCGGGTCGGTGAGGTCGGGCCGCCAGGACGGCACCGTGACGACCAGCTCGTCCTGGCCGTACACGTCGCAGCCGACCTCCTGGAGGCGGCGTACGACGGTCTCGCGGCCGTAGGCCACGCCCGCGACCTTGTCCGGGTGGTCGGCCGGAAGGGTGATGGTGCGCGGCGCGGAGGGGGCGAGGACCTCGGTGACGCCGGCCTCCGCGGTGCCGCCCGCGAGCAGCACCAGCAGGTCGACGGTGCGCTGCGCGGCGGCCGCGGCGGCCTGCGGGTCCACACCGCGCTCGAAGCGCCGGGACGCCTCGGAGGACAGCTTGTGGCGGCGTGCCGTACGCGCGATGGAGACCGCGTCGAAGTGCGCCGCCTCGATGACGACGTCCGCGGTGGCGTTCTCCGGGTCGTCGTGGTCGGCGATCTCCGTGTTGGCGCCGCCCATGACGCCGGCGAGCCCGATCGGGCCGCGGTCGTCGGTGATCACCAGGTCCTCGGCGTCCAGCGTGCGCTCGACACCGTCGAGGGTGGTGAGCTTCTCGCCCGCCTCGGCCCGGCGTACGCCGATCGTGCCCTGGACCAGGCCTCGGTCGTAGGCGTGCAGCGGCTGGCCGAGCTCCATCATCACGTAGTTGGTGACGTCGACGGCGAGGGAGATCGGGCGCATGCCGACCTTCTGCAGCCGGCGCTGGAGCCAGATCGGGGAGCGGACCTCGGCACTGAGGCCGGTCACCGTGCGGGCGGTGAAGCGGTCGCAGCCGGTGGGGTCGGAGATCTGCACCGAGTAGCCGTAGGCGTTCGGGGCGGGCACGTCGATCAGGGCCGGGTCGCGCAGCGGCAGGCCGTAGGCGGTGGCCGTCTCACGGGCCACGCCGCGCAGCGACAGGCAGTAGCCGCGGTCGGGCGTGACCGCGATGTCGAGGACCTCGTCGACCAGTTCCAGCAGTTCGACGGCGTCCTTGCCGATCTCGGTCTCCGGCGGCAGGACGATGATGCCCTTGGTGCCGTCGTCGCCCATGTTCAGCTCGTCGCTGGAGCAGATCATGCCGCGCGACATCCGGCCGTACGTCTTGCGCTCGGCGATCTGGAAGTCGCCGGGCAGGACGGCGCCGGGCAGGGCCACGACGACCTTGTCGCCGACGGCGAAGTTGCGGGCGCCGCAGATGATCTCCTGCGGCTCGCCGGTGCCGTTGGCCTGGCCGACGTCGACGGTGCAGAAGCGGATCGGCTTCTTGAAGTCCGTCAGCTCCTCGATCGTCGCCACCTGGCCGACGACCAGCGGGCCCTTGAGGTCGGCGCCGAGCTGCTCGACGGTCTCGACCTCGAGACCGGCCGAGATGAGTTTGGCCTGCACGTCACGACCGGTCTCCGTCTCCGGCAGGTCGACGTACTCCCGCAGCCAAGAAAGCGGGACCCGCATCAGATCTCCATCCCGAACGGCCGGGTGAACCGGACGTCACCCTCGACCATGTCTCGCATGTCTTCGACGTTGTGCCGGAACATCAGCATCCGCTCGATGCCGAACCCGAAGGCGAACCCGCTGTACTTCGCGGGGTCGACGCCGCAGGCGGTGAGCACCCGCGGGTTGACCATGCCGCAGCCGCCGAGCTCGATCCAGCCCTCGGAGGAGCAGGTGCGGCAGGGGCGGTCGGGGTTGCCGGCGGACTCGCCCTTGCACACGTAGCAGAGCATGTCCATCTCGGCGCTCGGCTCGGTGAACGGGAAGTAGGCCGGCCGCAGCCGGGTCTCCATGTCCGCGCCGAACAGGGCCTGGACCATATGGTCCATCGTGCCCTTGAGGTCCGCCATGGTCAGGCCCTCGTCGATCGCGAGCAGCTCGATCTGGTGGAAGACGGGCGTGTGCGTGGCATCGAGCTCGTCGGTGCGGAACACGCGGCCGGGGCAGACGATGTAGACCGGCAGCTCACGGTCGAGCAGCGCGCGGGCCTGCACCGGGGAGGTGTGGGTGCGCAGCACGACGCCGGACCCCGACTCGTCGGTGCCCTTCGGGCCCTGCACGAAGAAGGTGTCCTGCATCTGCCGGGCCGGGTGGTCGGGCAGGAAGTTCAGGGCGTCGAAGTTGAACCACTCCGCCTCGGCCTCCGGGCCCTCGGCGACCTCGTAGCCCATGGCCACGAAGACGTCCGCGACCCGCTCCATCATGGTGGTGAGCGGGTGCCGGGCGCCGGCCGGTACGCGGTCGTAGGGCAGCGTGACGTCCACCGCCTCCTCGACAAGCACGCGCGCGTCCCGCTCGGCCTCGAGCTCCACCTGGCGGGCGGCGAGGGCCTTGTTCACGGCACCGCGGGCCTGGCCGACGCGCTTGCCGGCCTCGGCCTTGGCGTGCGGGGGCAGGGCGCCGATCTCGCGGTTGGCGAGGGCCAGCGGCGAGGTGGGGCCGGTCTGGGCGACCTTGGCCTCGTGGAGCGCGTCGAGGGAGTCCGCGGCGGCGAAGGCGGCGAGCGCCTCGTCCCGCATGCGCTCGATCTCTTCCGGTTTCAACGTCTCGACCTCGACAGGGTCGTACGACTTATTCGGTGCCGACATCTCTTCCCGTGCTTCCGATTGGCTGGCTGGAGGTCCCCGTCTCCGACTCGGACGGCCGCCTGAAGGGACACAAAGGTGCCAATGGCCGAGTCTAACGGGGTGGAGGGTCCCTCCAGGACGCCCGGTCCGGGAGGGCCCCTCAGGTACAGGAATGCGCCCGCGGGCTCAGGCGAGGTAGGCCGGAGCGCTCACGGGCAACGTAAATCGGAACTCGGCGCCGGCGCCGGGGGCGCGGCCGACCGTGATGGTGCCGCCGTGGGCCTCGACGATGCCCTTGACGATGTAGAGCCCGAGGCCCGTCCCGCCGCGCTTGCTGCCCCGCCAGAAGCGGGTGAAGACGCGGTTCATGGACTCCTCCGGGATGCCGGGCCCCTCGTCGCTCACCGTGACCGACGTAGCTGCGTTCTCGGCGTACTCGCCCTCGCGGGGGGACGCCGTGGCCGTGACGTCGATCGTGACAGTTCCCTCGCCGTGCCGCACGGCATTTTCCAGCAGGTTGCTCAGCACCTGGTCGATCTTGTCGGGGTCGGCCCACAGGTCGGGCAGCGGCTGCTGGACGCGCAGCAGGAACCGGTCGGCGGGCTGCCCGGCGGCGACGTAGGCCTGGATGTGCCGTCCGACGGCGGCGCCGATGTCGACGGGCTGGCGGCGCACCTCCAGGCGGCCGGAGTCGATCCGGGAGATGTCGAGCAGCTCGGCGATGAGCCGGGTGACCCGGTCGGCGTCGGCGTCGACGGTCTCCAGCATCAGGCGCTTCTGGTCGTCGGTGAAGCGTTCCCACTTGGCGAGCAGCGTGGCGGTGAAGCCCTTGACCGAGGTGAGCGGGGAGCGCAGTTCGTGGGCGACGGTGGCGATCAGCTCGGCGTGGCTGCGCTCGGTGCGGCGGCGGGCCTCGGTGTCCCGCAGGGTGACGACCAGGCGCCGGACGGGTCCGGTCGGCCGGGTACGGACGTAGCGCGCGGAGACCAGCACCTCACGGCCACCGGGCAGGAGCAGGTTGCGCTCGGGCTGTCCGACGCGGATGGCGAGGCCGCCGTACGGATCGGTCAGCTGCCACCAGCGCCGGCCCTCCAGGTCCTCTAACGGCAGGGCCTTCTCCAGGCGCTGCCCGAGCGCGTCCCGGGCCCGGACGGCGGTGATGCGCTCGGCGGCGGCGTTGAAGCAGACGACACGGCCCTGCTCGTCGGCGACGACGAGCCCGTCGGGCAGCTGGTCGGGGTCGATGCCGAGGCCGGCGTGGTCACCGGGTGGCCGGGACGCGGCGGGCGGGCTCCCGGCGTCCTGGGCTCCCGGTGCGCTGCTCGTGCCGACGGTCATCCCCGTACCCCACCTCCAAGGCTCGCAGAGGGGTCCCTGAGCTGGTCACCCTACTAGTTCCCGGTGACGGAGCGGCACCCTCCAAGGGCGCGCTGTGCACGCGCCGACGCATAGAGACATACGGCGGCGGCGGTGGCGAGGTTCAGGCTCTCGGCCTTCCCGTGGATCGGGACGCGCACGACGGCGTCCGTGAGGGCGCGGGTCTCCTCCGGCAGGCCCCAGGCCTCGTTGCCGAAGACCCAGGCGGTGGGCCCGCCCATGGTGCCCTTGTCGAGCTCGTCGTCGAGGTCGCGGTCGCCCGCCCCGTCGGCGGCCAGGACCCGGACACCGGCGTCCCGCAGCGCGCCGACGGCCCTCTCCACGGGCACGCCGACGGCGACCGGCAGGTGGAACAGGGAGCCGACGGAGGCGCGGACGGCCTTGGGGTTGTACACGTCGACGGAGGCGTCGGTCAGGACGACGGCCTCGGCGCCGGCGGCGTCGGCGCAGCGCAGCACGGTTCCGGCGTTGCCCGGGTCGCGGACGTTGGCGAGAAGGGCGACGAGCCGGGGCCGGGCCGCGAGGACCTGCTCGAAGGGCGTGTCCAGGAACCGGCAGACGCCGACGAGCCCCTGCGGGGTGACGGTGGTGGAAATGTCGGCGATGACCTGCTCGGCGGCGAGGTGCACCCGGGCTCCGGCGTCCCGGGCCGCGCCGACGATGTCGGCGTAGCGCTCGGCGGCCTCCGGCGTGGCGAACAGTTCCACGAGCGTCGCCGTGCCGCCGGTCCGATGCCCGGCGGCTTCCCGCACGGCCTGCGGGCCCTCCGCCAGGAACAGCCGGTCCTTCCCCCGGAAGTTCCGCTTGGCCAGCCGCCGCGCGGCCAGGACGCGGGGGGAGCGGGGGGAGATGAGCTCGGGGGTGGCGGGAGGCATCCGGTTCGCTTTCTCTGTAGCTGCACAGCAGGACCCGCAGACCATCCGGTCTGCGGGTCCTTCAGTCACATCGGCTCGGAGCCGGCGTCACGCAGCCTTCGGCGCGTTCACGTCGCTCGGCAGCGCCTTCTGGGCGACCTCGACGAGGGCGGCGAACGCACCGGCGTCGTTGACGGCCAGCTCGGCCAGGATCTTGCGGTCCACCTCGACGTTGGCGGCCTTCAGACCCTGGATGAAGCGGTTGTAGGTCATGCCGTTGGCGCGGGCAGCGGCGTTGATGCGCTGGATCCACAGCTGACGGAAGTCGCCCTTGCGCTTCTTGCGGTCGTTGTAGTTGTAGACCAGCGAGTGGGTGACCTGCTCCTTGGCCTTGCGGTACAGGCGCGAGCGCTGACCGCGGTAGCCGGAGGCCTGCTCGAGGATCGCCCGGCGCTTCTTGTGGGCGTTGACTGCCCGCTTGACGCGTGCCACTTGTTAACTCCTTGTAGCGGGGTCGTGGGGGTGCTCACACGACCCGAAATCGATTGGGTCCCGGTCTGACGTACGTCCGGCGCTCACGCGCCCGGACGTCACTTGCCGAGAAGCTTCTTGATCTTCGCGGCGTCGCCCGGGGCCATCTCGGCGTTGCCGGTGAGGCGACGCGTCACACGGGACGACTTGTGCTCGAGCAGGTGGCGCTTGCCGGCGCGCTCGCGCAGCACCTTGCCGGAGCCGGTGATCTTGAAGCGCTTGCTGGCACCGCTGTGCGACTTGTTCTTCGGCATAGCGCCGTACTCTCCTCGTCGGTGGCGCTCCGGTGCCCGGTCGTGAAACCGGGCACAGGTGGAGCGTCGTCTTGTATCGGTTGCTTCCTGGGACTGGCGTCCCGGGAGTCACGCCTCGGCGGGCTCCTCGGCGGGCTCTTCAGCCGGCGCCTCGTTCTCCGCGGCGTTCTGCGACTTGCCGGGGTTGGCCTTCGCATCCGCCTTGCGGGCTTCCTGCGCCTGGCGAGCCTCGGCCATCGCCTCGGTCTTCTTCTTGTGCGGACCGAGAACCATGATCATGTTCCGGCCGTCCTGCTTCGGGTTCGACTCGACGAAACCGAGGTCCTGGACGTCCTCCGCGAGACGCTGCAGCAGTCGGTAGCCCAGCTCGGGACGGGACTGCTCGCGACCACGGAACATGATCGTGATCTTGACCTTGTCGCCCTGCTTGAGGAACCGGACGACGTGACCCTTTTTGGTGTCATAGTCGTGCGGGTCGATCTTCGGCCGGAGCTTCATCTCCTTGATGACCGTGTGCGCCTGGTTCTTGCGCGCCTCACGGGCCTTCATGGCCGACTCGTACTTGAACTTCCCGTAGTCCATGAGCTTGCACACAGGCGGACGGGCGGTAGCCGCCACCTCGACCAGGTCCAGGTCGTACTCCTGCGCAAGCTCCAGTGCCTTGGCCAGGGGGACGATGCCCACCTGCTCGCCACTGGGACCGACAAGTCGCACCTCTGGAACGCGAATCCGGTCGTTGATGCGGGGCTCGGCGCTGATGGATCCTCCTCGGTAGCACCACGCGACGGTCTGGCGGACGGCCGCGTAACGTCTTGTATCGATAGACCTAACCGCGCCGAGGCAACAAAAATGCCCCGGACGATCCCAGGCGGGGCTCCTCGAACTACCGGAGCACCGCCGCGGGGGCCGCGGGGCGCGCTTTCGGACGGATCGCCGCCGCTGGGACGGGACCGCCTGACCGGTGACCCGCCGCCCTGAGGGTGATCGGGTGGGAGTTCGAAAGCCTCCACTTGTGGGTCGGTCTCGCGGGCTGTGAGGCACACGTGTCCGACCGGTCGTTACACGAGATTACCAGCAAGGGCCAGGAACGGCCAATTGGGGCGTGCCGGGGTCACGTGGGGGCCGGCCGCGCACTGCGCCTATCGTGTGGGGCATGAGTGAGACCCCTCCTGAGTCCCCCGACTTCGACGCCATGGCCCGTGACATCGCCGAGGTCCCCGCGGTCGAGGTGATCGTGACGGTCGCCGTCAATCTGATGAGCGCCGCCGCCGTGAAGCTCGGTCTGACCGAGGAGGGCGAGAAGCACAAGGACCTGGACGAGGCCCGCAAGCTGGTGCACGCCCTGGCCGGTCTGCTGGACGCGACGGCGACCGAGATCAGCTCCTTCCACGCGGCTCCCCTGCGCGACGGTCTGAAGTCGCTGCAGCTGGCCTTCCGCGAGGCCTCGCTCGTCCCGGACGAGCCGGGCCAGGGGCCGGGCGAGAAGTACACCGGCCCGGTCTACGGCTAGCCGGGACCTCAGCGCACGAAGAGGGGCTCGCCGGGTGGCGCCGCCTCGGCCGGCAGCAGCGCCAGGTCGAGACCGCGCACCAGGCGGGCCCTCAGTGTTTCGTCCGCCGCCAGCCGCTGGGCGACCGCCCGGGCGGCTTCGGCCGGAACCGCGGACGGGTCGAGGACCAGGGCGAGCGTGCCGTCGGCCTGCCCGGGGCCGAGGTGGGCGCGCACGACGGCGGGCTCGGCGGCGACGGCGTCCCGTACGGCCCCGACGACGGCCGGGTCGGTGAGCGGGTCGGTGCTCGCACGGCCCTCGGCGAGGGCGAGCAGGGTGGGGCCGGTCAGCTCGAAGGGCACCGGTCCGGCCATGTCGAGCACGACCGTGTCCGCCTTCTCGTGCGCGGCGGCCTGCAGGGCCTGGTGCAGCGGTACGGCGACGGGGCGGGCCTGCGGGTCCCAGCGGGCGAGGGAGTCCGTGGAGGTGAAGGCCGGCAGGGCGGTGCGGTCGCCGGCCTTGAGGGTGGGGACGGCCATGTCGCTGGTCTTCTCGCGGCGCAGTCCGTTCTCGTCCTCCTCGACCTCGCCGAGCACCGCCACCACGGGCACGAGCAGCCGGGCGCCCTTGAGGGCGGCGAGGACCGGGCCCACCGCGCTCCGGTCCTCGGCCCAGGCGGCGAGTGCCGCGCCCAGCCGGGGGTCGGCGGAGCCGTCGTCGTCGGAGAAGCCGGAGTCCGGGATGTTCTTGTTCGCCACGCGTCGACCCTATCCGCCGGGCGGTGCGCTCCCGGCAGCGGCTCAGAAGTCCTCGCGGCTCCCGCGGCTCCCGCGGCTGCCGCGCCACAGCACGACCGCCGCGACCAGCAGGACGCCGCCGGCGCCGCCCGCGAGGGGTGCGGCCCAGGCGGCGGTGCCGTCGCCGGAGGCATCGTCGTCCGGTCCGCTGCCGAAGTACTTGGTCCCGTGGGACGCGGACTGCAGATCCTCGGGCTTGAGCCGGCCGGCCGCCCTGATGGCGGCCGCCGGGTCGACGAAGCCGTAGCCCCGGGAGTCGTCCCGGCCGCCGGTGGGGGCGTTGCGGGCGGTGTCCTCCAGGAGTGACTTGATCTGGGCCGGGGCCAGCCCGGGGTGGGCCGCCTTGACCAGGGCGGCGGCGCCGGACACGAAGGCGGCGGCGGCGCTGGTGCCCCAGCCCTCGTAGTACTTGTGGTCGGGGTCGGCGATGACGACGTCGACGCCCGGGGCGCTGACGGTGGCGTACCAGCGGCGGGTGGAGAACGAGGCGCGGGTCCCGGCGCGGTCGACGGCAGTTGCGGCGATGACGCCCGGGTAGGCGGCCGGGTAGGAGATGTGGTCGCCCTTCTCGCCGCCGTTGCCCGCGGAGGCGACGACGACCACGCCCTTGCCCAGGGCGTACTGGACGGCCTGGTCCTCGGCGGGTTCGGGGTGCGCGGAGGCGGAGTCGTCCCCCAGGGAGAGGTTGATGACGTCGGCGCCGTGGTCGGCGGCCCAGCGGATGCCCTCGGCGAGGGCGTTGCCGCGGGTGCTGCGGGCCTTGGCCCGGGAGGGGTCACCGTCCTCCAGGATCACGCGCACGGGGAGGATCTTCGCCTCGGGGGCGATGCCGATGACGCCGTCGGCGTCGCCCGGGCCGTGCCCGTGGCCGGCGATGATCCCGGCCATGGCGGTGCCGTGCCGGGCCCAGGCGCGGTCGCCGGGCTCGGCTCCGAAGCGGACCAGGTCCTTGCCGGGCAGGACGTTGCCGACCAGGTCGGGGTGGTCGGCCTCGACGCCGGTGTCCAGGACGGCGACGGTGATGCCCCGGCCCTTCGTGGTCTGCCAGGCCTCTTCGGTGTGCATGGCCGCAAGGGCCCACTGCTGGGCGCGGATGCCGTCGGCGTGGGCGGTGGCCGCGGGGAGGAGGACCAGGCCGACGGTGAGCAGGGCGCCGAGGGCGGCGGCCTTGCGGGACGGCCTGCGCGGGTGTTTCCCGGCCGGGGCGTGCGCGGCGGTCACGAGGGCTGCTCCGAGGCCGATCGGGCGTCTCTGCGGAGGTCGCGTTCGACGCGGTCGGCGAGGCCCTGCGCCTCGTTGCCGAGGCCGGCCTGGGCGACGGCGGTGGTGGCGTCGGCCTCCATGGCGTCCCCTGCGGGCTGCGGCTCGTCGACGGTGCGGCCGTCGGCCCAGCCGGAGACGGCGTAGACGACGACGGGGACCTCGGTGAGCACGGAGACGGTCCAGGAGGCACGCTGCCGGGTGCCGAAGCCGGCGGCGGGCGTGCCCTGCGCGGCGTACGGCAGGGGCATCAGGTCGCTGCGGCGGTCCAGGCGCTCCTTGCGGAAACGGTTCGCGAGGGCGGTCGTGCCGGGGGCGTCCGCCGTGGTGAAGAGCAGGCCGACGGTGGTCACGTAGCTCTCGGTGGCGTCGGTGTAGGTGGCGCGCAGGAGGCGCTCGCAGCCGACGGGGGCGAGGGCCTTGCGCAGCAGCGGGTCGAAGGCGTCCTTGCAGCCGCTGTCCGGGGCGACGGCGATCCGGGTCCAGGTGCGGTCCGCTCCGCCGGGGCCGGCGCCCCGGCCCTGCACGGTGGGCGGGAACAGCTGGTCGACCGGGACGCTGTGCCAGAGGTCGCGGGCCGCGGCGAAGGTGCTGGGTGAGCCCTCGTCGCCGGAGCCCCCGACGAGCCAGCTGCCGGTGGCCGCTCCCGAGATGAGCCCCAGCCCGAGCACGAGGCAGGCGGCGGCCGCGGCGGCCCGGGGGGTTCCGCGCCGGCCGAGCGGCCGGGGCCGCGCGTCGCCGTCGTAGCCCTCGGGCTCACCGAAGGACACCACGGGGCGCGTGGCGCTCCAGGAGAGGGCGGGGTCGGGAGAGACGGGGGCGGGGTTGCGGAGTGGTGGTGCGGAGGGGGCGGGCCGCCGGGTGGGCGCCGGGGGCACGCTCAGGTCCCGCCCTGTGGTGGCGCCGGTGCCGGTTCCCGCCGGTACCGGCGGCTCGTGGGCGGGGCGCGGCGGGGTGGGGCGCGCGGATCCGGGGCGGGCCGCCGTCGTCCTCTCCGGGGCGGGGCGGCCGAAGGGTGCGGCGGGTTCGTCCGCTCCCGGGTCCGCGGGGACGGGGCGCAGGCGTGCGGTCGTCTCGGACGCGTGGTCGCCGGGGGCGCCGGGATGGCGGGGCGGGGGCAGGCGGAACGGCCGGCCGGTCGTCTCCGGGGCCGCTCCGGCCGCAGCGTCGGGACGCCCGGGCGCGGAGAGGCGGAAGGGCCGGCCGGAGGACTGCGACGAGGTCCCGTCCTGGGGGCCCGAAGCCGCCGCCCGGCCGGAGGACTGCGACGGGATACCGTTCTGGGTGCCCGTCGCTCCCCGGCCGGAGGACTGTGCGAAGGCCCCGTCCTGGGGGCCCGAACCGCCTGCCCGGCCGGTGGACTGTGACGAGGTCCCGTTCTGGGTGCCCGCCCCTGCCCGGCCGGAGGACTGTGCGAAGGCCCCGTCCTGGGGGCCCGAACCGCCTGCCCGGCCGGTGGACTGTGACGAGGTCCCGTTCTGGGTGCCGGCGCCTGCCCGGCCGGAGGACTGTGCGAAGGCCCCGTCCTGGGTGCCCGAAATGCCTGCCCGGCCGACGGAGTCCGGCGTGGGGAGGTGACGCGGCCGCGACGGGGGCTGAGGTGCTCCGGGTGCGGTGCGTGCCTCGCGGCCGACGCTGGGCGGCTGGTCCGGGAAGCGCGTGGAGGCGCGGGGCGGGGGCAGCGAAGCGGACCCGGTGTGCTGGGGGGTGGTGGCACCGGGGGCCGGGACACCGAGGCTCGGGAAGCGGGGGCGGCCGCCCCGGGACGGTTCCGCCCCGGCAGCCGGTCCGGTGGCGGGTTCGGAGGACGTGCCCGGGGTCTTCCGCTCGCCCTTCGGCGAATCCTTCGGTGATTCCTTCGGCGGGTCCGTCGCCGAGTCCTCCGACGCGGCCGGGGGGTGTGACGGGCGCGGTGGGGCGGTGGGGCGTGGGGGGAAAGAGGCGCGTTGCGCTTCCGTGCTCATGCACCCCCCGTTTCCGCATGCCCGGGCCGCTCGTCTCGCGCGGGCCGGTGTCGTCCTGCCCGAGCCCGGCACACAGTCGTCCCGGGCACACCTACCCGTACGGAGGGAGCGTCATCCCGGCGCGGATCCCCGGCCGGCGTCATCCGCCGTACGTGCGCGTCACTCTACGGCTTGTTCCTGGGCGAACGGGAACCAGTCCACAACGGCGGGGCATCTGCCCGGAACGTCCCCCTACCCTGCGGTAATCGGGTCTGGCAGGCTGCGTTCATGACTGCGCGCGCCTCCGACCGGGCCCGTTACGACCGGGCCACCGCCCATCTCGACGCCCCCCTCGCGATCGTGGACCTCGAAGCCTTCGACGCCAACGCCGCCGACCTGGTGCGCCGCGCCGGAGGCAAGCCCGTCCGGGTAGCCAGCAAGTCCGTGCGTTGCCGGGCGCTGCTGGAGCGCGTCCTGGCCCGCGACGGCTTCGCGGGGATCATGTCGTTCACCTTGGCCGAGTCGCTGTGGCTGGCCCGCTCGGGGTTCGACGACGTGCTGCTCGCGTACCCGTCCGCCGACCGTGCCGGGTACGCCGAACTGGCCGCTGATCCCAAGCTCGCCGCCGCCGTGACCGTCATGGTGGACGACGTCGCCCAGCTGGATCTGATCGACGCCTCCCGGGGTGGCGGGCGTGAAGTGGTGCGGGTGTGCCTGGAGTTGGACACCTCCTTGAGGCTGCTCGGCGGGCGGGTGCGGGTCGGGGCCCGGCGCTCGCCGCTGCACTCCCCCGCCCAAGTCGCCGAGGTGGCGCGGGCGGTGGCCCGGCGGCCCGGCTTCGAGGTCGTGGGGATCATGGCCTACGAGGGGCATGTCGCGGGTGTCGGGGACTCGCTGGCCGGGCGTCCGCTGCGGTCCCGTGCCATCCGGCTGATGCAGGCCGCCGCCAAGCGTGAACTGGCCGAGCGGCGTGCGGAGGTGGTGCGTGCGGTGCGGGCCGTCGTGCCGGGGCTGGAGTTCGTCAACGGCGGCGGTACCGGCTCGGTGCAGCACACGGCGGCCGAGGAGGCGGTGACCGAGATCGCCGCCGGGTCGGGTCTGTACGTGCCGCGCCTGTTCGACAACTACACGTCCTTCAGCGGCCGTCCGTCGGCCCTCTTCGCCCAGCCCGTCGTGCGGCGGCCGGGCGTGGGAGTCGTGACGGTCCTGGGCGGTGGGTATCCCGCCTCGGGTGCGGCGGGTGCCGACCGGTCGCCGGTGCCGTACCTGCCCGAGGGGCTGCGCTACGACCCGCAGGAGGGCGCCGGCGAGGTGCAGACGCCGCTGCTCGGCTCGCCCGCCGACGATCTGCTGATCGGCGACAAGGTGTGGTTCCGGCACGCGAAGGCCGGTGAGTTGTGCGAGCGGTTCGACCGGCTGCACCTGATCGAGGGCGACGCGGTGACCGCGACGGTGCCGACCTATCGCGGCGAGGGCCACACGTTCCTGTAGGCGTCAGCCGGCCGGGCCGATGCTGCTGCCCACGCCGCCGCCGGTGTCCGCGTCGCCGAAGGGGCGGATGCCCTTGGTGATGCGGTCCATGTCGGCGAGCGGCGGACCGTCCTCGCCTGCGTCGAAGACGTACCGGACGAGGACCGGCGACTCGGTGCCGACGCTGGAGGGGAAGACCAGCGACTGGACGTAGCCGCCGGGGCCCTTGGCGGTCGTGACGCGCCAGCGCACGAGGTACCCGGCGCGGCCCGCCACCGCGACCGGCCCGGATTTCACGAGCCGGTGCGACTCCAGGCCGCCGTGGAGTTCGCGGCCGAGCCGGTCGCTGTCGTAGGCCTCGTCGGCGGCCTCGGAGATGTCCGCTTGGGCCAAGGCCTCGGGGGACTTCTCGTCGTTCTCGGTCACCGTGCGGGAGAAGACCATGCCGTGGCGGCACAGGCCCACGCCGCCGGGGCAGTCGTAGGTGCCGTCGGTCGTCATGACGACGTCGTCCTCGGCGACGTACTGCGGGCGGACCCAGCCGTCGAGCAGCGGGAACGTGATGCCGTTGAGCTGGTCCTCGACGAGCGCGGGGTCGTCGGCGGACGGTTGCGAGGTGGACGCCTCGGGGGTCGGCTGCGGCGAGCCGGGCGTGGTCCCGGGTGCGGAGGTCGGGGCCGTCCTGGTCTCCGTGCCGTCGCCGTCGCCCCGGTCGAGGGCGACGGCTCCGGTGACGATCGCCGCGACCAGGACGGCGCCGACGGCGGTCAGGGCGACCGCCTTCGTCCGGCCCGGGCCGCCGCCCGGCGGCGGGACGGCGGGCGCTTCGGGCGCGCGGCGGTGCTCGGTCCAGGCCCTGCCGTCCCACCAGCGCTGCTGGTGCGGGGCGTGCGGGTCGGGATACCAGCCGGGCGGCGGCGTCGGGCTCATCCCGGCACTGTAGGGCGCGACGCGGCCCCCGCGGACACCCGCTTAAAGGGGTGTGACGTACGCCCCGGCGATCCCGCCGTCGACCAGGAAGTCGGTGGCGTTCACGAAGGAGGAGTCGTCGCTGGCCAGGAAGGCGACGGCGGCGGCGATCTCCTCGGCCTCGGCGAACCGGCCCAGCGGGATGTGCACCAGGCGGCGCGCGGCCCGCTCCGGGTCCTTGGCGAACAGCTCCTGGAGAAGCGGGGTGTTGACCGGGCCCGGGCACAGGGCGTTCACGCGGATGCCCTCGCGGGCGAACTGCACCCCCAGCTCACGGGACATGGCGAGGACGCCGCCCTTGGAGGCCGTGTAGGAGATCTGCGAGGTCGCCGCTCCCATCCTGGCGACGAAGGACGCGGTGTTGATGATCGAGCCCCGGCCCTGGCGCCGCATGTAGGGGATGGCGGCCTTGCAGCACAGGTAGACGGACGTGAGGTTGACCTCTTGGACGCGCTTCCAGGCCTCCAGGCCGGTCTCCAGGATGGAGTCGTCGTCGGGCGGGGAGATGCCGGCGTTGTTGAAGGCGATGTCGACGCTGCCGTAGGTGTCGTGGGCGGTCCTGAAGAGGGCCTCGACCTGCTCGGGGTCGGTCACGTCGACCTTCACGAAGGTGCCGCCGACCTCCTCGGCGGCGGCCTTGCCGCGGGTGTCGTCGACGTCGCCGCAGACGACGTGGGCGCCCTCGGAGGCGAGGCGGCGGGCGGCGGCGAGGCCGATGCCGCTGCCGGCTCCGGTGACGACGGCGGTACGGCCGACCAGGCGGCGGCAGATGTTCTCCTGGGCAGTCACTGTGCGGGGCCCTCCGTGCTGATGAAGACGTTCTTGGTTTCGGTGAAGGCGGCCAGGGCGTCGGGACCGAGCTCGCGCCCGACGCCGGACTGCTTGTAGCCGCCGAACGGGGTCCAGTAGCGGACGCTGGCATGGGAGTTGACGGACAGGTTGCCGGCGCGGACGGCCTGGGAGACGCGCAGGGCACGGCCGACGTCGCGGGTCCAGATGGAGCCGGAGAGGCCGTAGGGGGTGTCGTTGGCCAGCCGGATCGCGTCCTGCTCGTCGGTGAAGGGCAGGAGCACGGCGACCGGGCCGAAGATCTCCTCGCAGGCGGCGGCCGAGTCGGGGCTCTCCCCGGTGAGGACGGTCGGCGGGAACCAGAAGCCCGGCCCCTCGGGTGCGCTGCCGCGCAGGGCCTCGGCGGTGTCGGGCACGAAGCTGCGAACGCGGTCGAGCTGCTGCCGGGAGATCAGCGGGCCCATCTGGGTCTTCTCGTCGGCCGGGTCGCCCACCACCACGGCGGCCAGGGTCTTCGCGAGGAGTTCGCGGACCTCGTCGTAGACCTGCTCCTGGACCAGGACGCGGGTACGGGCGCAGCAGTCCTGGCCGGAGTTGTCGAGGAAGGAGAAGGGGTCGACGGCGGTCTTCAGGTCGGCGTCGGCGAAGACGATGTTGGGGCTCTTGCCGCCGAGTTCGAGGGTGACGGGTTTGACCTGCTCGGCGCCGAGGGCCGCGACGCGTGTCCCGGTCCGGGTGGAGCCGGTGAAGACGATCTTGGCGACTCCGGGGTGGCGCACCAGGGCGTCGCCCGTGATGTCGCCGCGTCCCGGCAGCACCTGGAAGAGGTGCTCCGGGAGCCCGGCCTCCAGGGCGAGTTCGGCGAGGCGCAGCGCGGTGAGCGGGGTGGTCTCGGCGGGCTTGAGGATGACGGCGTTGCCGGCCGCGAGGGCGGGTGCGGTGCCCCAGGCGGCGATCGGCAGGGGGAAGTTCCACGGCGCGATCACGCCGACGACGCCGAGCGGTTCGAGGATCGTGACGTTCAGGCCGCCCGGCACCGGGATCTGCCGGCCGGTGAGCCGCTCCACTCCCCCGGCCGCGTAGTCCAGCAGGTCGCGGACGTTGCCGGCCTCCCAGCGGGCGTTGCCGATGAGGTGGCCGGCCTCGCGGACCTCCAGCCGGGCCAGCTCCTCCAGGTGCTCGTCGACGGTGGCCGCGAAGCGGCGCAGCAGCCGGGCACGGTCCGCGGGGGGCAGGGCGGCCCAGATCCGCTGTGCCCTGGCGGCGTGGGTGACGGCCGCGTCGACGTCGGCCGGACTCGCCCCGGCGACGGCGGCGACGACCTCCTCGGTCGCGGGGTTCAGTACTTCCAGAAGGTGCTCGGAAGACACGAAGGACCTCACATGCGTTCGAAGGAGCGGCGCAGCTCCCAGTCGGTCACCGCGGCGTCGTAGGCGTCCAGTTCGACGCGCGCCATGTTGCGGTAGTGCGCGACGACCTCGTCGCCGAAGGCGGCCCGGGCGATGGGGCTGTTCTCCCAGAGCTCGGCGGCCTCGCGCAGGGTGGTGGGGACGTGGTCCAGGTCGGCGGCGTAGGCGTTGCCGGGACAGGGTTCGGGCAGCTCCAGTTTCTGCTCGATGCCGTGCAGTCCGGCCGCTACCAGTCCGGCGACGGCGAGGTAGGGGTTGACGTCGCCGCCGGGCAGGCGGTTCTCGAAGCGCAGGGAGCGGCCGTGGCCGACCACGCGCAGGGCACAGGTGCGGTTGTCCTGGCCCCAGGCGACCGCGGTCGGGGCGAAGGAGCCGGGCTGGAACCGCTTGTAGGAGTTGATGTTGGGGGCGTAGAGCAGGGAGAAGTCGCGCAGTGCGGCGAGCTGTCCGGCGAGGAAGTGCCGCATGACCTCGGACATGCCGCCTTCGAGGTCGCCGGCCATGGCGTTGGTGCCGTCGGCGTCGGCGAGCGAGAGGTGGATGTGGCAGGAGTTGCCCTCGCGCTCGTTGTACTTGGCCATGAAGGTGATCGACATGCCTTCCTGGGCGGCGATCTCCTTGGCGCCGGTCTTGTAGACCGAGTGCTGGTCGCAGGTGACCAGGGCCTCGTCGTAGCGGAAGGCGATCTCGTGCTGGCCGGGGTTGCACTCGCCCTTGGCGGACTCGACGGTGAGGCCGGCGCCGGCCATCTCGTTGCGGATGCGGCGCAGCAGGGGCTCGATGCGGCCGGTGCCGAGGACCGAGTAGTCGATGTTGTACTGGTTGGCCGGGGTCAGGCCCTTGTAGCCGGCGTCCCAGGCCTGTTCGTAGGTGTCCTTGAAGACGATGAACTCCAGCTCCGTGCCGACCTGGGCGGTGTAGCCGAGCTCGGCCAGGCGCTCCAGCTGGCGGCGCAGGATCTGGCGGGGGGCGGCGACGACCGGGGAGCCGTCGCTCCAGGCGAGGTCGGCGTGGAGCATGGCCGTGCCCGCGTTCCAGGGGACTCGGCGCAGGGTGGTGAGGTCGGGGTGCATGGCGAAGTCGCCGTAGCCGCGGTCCCAGGAGGACATCGCGTAGCCGTCGACGGTGTTCATCTCGGTGTCGACGGCGAGCAGGTAGTTGCAGCCCTCGGTGCCGTGCCGGAGGACCTCGTCGAGGAAGAAGCGTGCGGCGAACCGCTTGCCCTGGAGTCGCCCTTGCATGTCGGGGAAGGCCAGGACGACAGTGTCGATCTCACCGCCGGCTACGAGGGTGTGCAGCTCCTCGACGCTCAGCGGGGGTGTGCGGTCTGCCACGGGAAGGCCTCCTAGGCTCCTTGGATCCGCTGCCTTGGATCCGCCGGGAGCCATAAGGTATTGCCGAGAACCATTGCTTGGGAAGGGGGTACGGCCACATGCCGGAGGAAGCTGGGGGCGACGAGGTGCGGGACGGGCTGACGCCGGTGCTGCGGCCGGTGCGCGCGGGCAACGGCTTCGAGGAGGCCCTGGAGCAGATCCTGCAGGTCGTACGGCTGGGCCTGGTGCCGGGGGGCGAGCGGCTGCCGGCCGAGCGGGAGCTGGCGGAGCGGCTCGGGATCAGCCGGGTGACGCTGCGCGAGGTGCTGAAGGTGCTCCAGGACCAGGGGCTGGTCGAGTCGCGGCGCGGCCGGTACGGCGGCACGTTCGTGCTGCCGCGCGCCGACGCGGTCGGCGAGGACGAGCTGCGGCGCCGGGTCGCCGAGGTCGACATCGAGGACGTACTGCGGTTCCGGGAGGTGCTGGAGGTCGGCGCGGCGGGGCTGTGCGCGGCGCACGGGCTGGACGAGAAGCAGGCCGGCCGGCTCCGCGAGGCCCTGGCGCGCACGCACGACGCGCCGCTCGCCGAGTACCGCCGCCTGGACACGCTGCTGCACCTCACGATCGCCGAACTGTCCGGCTCCCCGACGCTCACCGCCCAGTACGCGGCCGTCCGGGCGACGGTCAACGACCTGCTCGACTGCATCCCGCTGCTGGTGCGCAACCTGGAGCACTCCCAGCGGCAGCACACCGCCCTGGTGGAGGCGGTGATCGAGGGCGAGCCCGACCAGGCGCGGGAGGTCATGCGCGAGCACTGCGGCGGCACGGCGGCACTGCTGCGGGGCTTCCTCGGCTGAGCCGGGCGGCGGTGTCGTCGCCGGGTGAGGATTTACGGGCGATTAACGCACGGGTATTGCCATCCCCCGGTCGGCCCGCAAAGGTATGGCTCCATTCCATTGAGTCGGAGCCCACTCGATCCCGTGACCGCCGCCGCCCCGTCGGGAGTTAGCCCATGCCCCAGGAACCCACCGTCACACCCGCCGCCCCGGAGGGCGACGACTATCTGGAGCGCAGAGCACTGCGCCGCGGCAGCGCCGGCTGGGTGCTGCTGACCGGTCTCGGCGTCGCCTACGTCGTCTCCGGCGACTACTCGGGCTGGAATTTCGGCCTGGCGGAAGGCGGATTCGGGGGCCTTGCGATCGCCATGGTGCTCATGGGCGCCATGTACGCCTGCATGGTCTTCGCGCTCGCCGAGCTGTCCTCGATCCTGCCCACCGCGGGCGGCGGCTACGGCTTCGCCCGGCGGGCGCTCGGCCCCTGGGGCGGCTTCCTGACCGGCACGGCGATCCTGATCGAGTACGTCCTCGCGCCCGCCGCGATCGTCATCTTCATCGGCGACTACGTCGAGTCGCTGGGCCTGTTCGGCCTGGAGTCCGGCTGGCCGGTGTACCTGGTCTGCTTCGTGATCTTCCTCGGCATCCACCTGTGGGGCGTGGGCGAGGCGCTGCGCTTCAGCTTCGTCGTCACCGGCATCGCCGTGGTGGCCCTGATCGTGTTCGCGCTGGCGGCGCTGCCCGACTTCTCCTTCGCGTCGCTGGACGACATCCCGGTCGACTCCTCCGCCGCGGGGTCGAGCTCCTGGCTGCCGTTCGGCCTGCTCGGCATCTGGGCGGCGTTCCCCTTCGGCATGTGGTTCTTCCTCGGTGTCGAGGGCGTGCCGCTGGCCGCCGAGGAGACCAAGGACCCGGCGCGCACGCTGCCGAAGGCGATCCGCTGGTCGATGGGCATCCTGGTGGTGCTCGCGGTGGTCACCTTCTTCGCGGCGGCGGGGGCGCGCGGTTCCGACGCGATCCAGGAGGCGGGCAACCCGCTGGTCGAGGCGCTGCAGCCGAAGGGCGAGGCGACGACGCTGAGCCGGATCGTGAACTACGCGGGCCTCGCCGGCCTGGTGGCGTCGTTCTTCTCCCTGATCTACGCGGGCTCGCGCCAGCTGTTCGCCCTGTCCCGCGCGGGCTACCTGCCCCGGTTCCTGTCGCTCACCAGCCGCCGCAAGGCGCCGTACCTGGGCCTGCTCGTGCCCGGCACGATCGGCTTCCTGCTGGCGGCGGTCTCCGGCAACGGCGCGCGGATGCTGAACATCGCCGTGTTCGGCGCGACCATCTCCTACGCGCTGATGTCCCTGTCGCACATCGTGCTGCGCCGCAGGGAACCGGAGCTGGAGCGGCCGTACCGCACGCCGGGCGGGGTGCTGACGTCGTCGGTCGCCCTGGTACTCGCGTGCGCCGCACTGGTGGCGACGTTCCTGGTGGACGTGACGGCGGCGCTGATCGCCCTGCTGGTGTACGCCGTGGCCGTCGCCTACTTCGGCCTGTACAGCCGCAAGCGCCTGGTGGCGAAGGCACCGGAGGAGGAGTTCGCGGCGCTGGCGGCCGCCGAGGCAGAGTTGGCAAGGGACTGAGTCGTCGAAGCGTGAGGGAGTCGTCGTGACCAGGCCGTTGATCGGTGTCAGCACCTACCTGGAGACCGGTGCGCGCTGGGGCGTGTGGGAGCTGGAGGCCGCGCTGCTGCCGGTCGGGTACCCGCGGCTGGTGCAGCGGGCGGGCGGCCTGGCCGCGATGCTGCCGCCGGACGACCCCCGGCACGCCGCGGCTGCCGTGGCCCGGCTGGACGGGCTGGTCATCGCGGGCGGACCGGATGTGGAACCGGTGCGGTACGGGGCCGAGCGCGAGCCGCGGACGGGCCCGCCGGCGCCGGAGCGGGACGCGTGGGAGCTGGCGCTGATCGAGGCCGCGCTGGCGGCAGGGCTGCCGCTGCTGGGCATCTGCCGCGGCATGCAGCTGCTGAACGTCGCGCTCGGGGGGACGCTGCTGCAGCACATCGAGGGGCACGCGGAGGTCGTGGGCGTCTTCGGCGGGCATGCGGTGAAGCCGGTGCCGGGGAGTCTGTACGCCGGGGTGGTGCCGGAGGAGACGTTCGTGCCGACGTACCACCATCAGGCCGTGGATCGTCTGGGCGAGGGCCTCGTCCCGTCGGCGTACGCGTCGGACGGCACGGTGGAGGCGGTGGAACTGCCGTCGGCCGACTGGGTGCTGGGGGTGCAGTGGCATCCGGAGATGGGGGAGGACGTGCGGGTGATGGGGGCGTTGGTGGAGGCGGCGGCGAAGGGGTGAACCCAGGGGGCGCAGCCCCCCGGCGGGGCCGAAGGGGCGGCAGCGCCCCTGGGGATGGGACGGTAAGGGGCGGCGGGGGCGAGAGACTAACCCCGCGTCAGTGACAGCAGGTCCCGCGCCGGACCGGTGGGACGATGCCCCGTCGGCCACACCGCCCTCAGGTCCCGCGCCAGGGCGACCCCCTCCACCGGCACGGGCACCAGCCGACGCATCGCCAGCTCCTCCCCCACCGCCAGTTCGCTCAGCACCGCCGGTCCCGCCCCGCTCACCGCCGCCGCCTTCACCGCCGTCGTGGACGACAACTCGATCAGCGGCCGGGCCAGCCCGCCCAGCGCCGCGTCCAGCACCTGCCGCGTCCCCGACCCCTTCTCCCGGAGGATCAGCGGCGTCGACGCCAGCTCCCCCGCGGCCAGCGACCGCCGCCGCCGGGCCCACGCGTGCCCCGGCGCCGTCACCACTATCAGCCGGTCATGGGCGATCACCGCGGAGTCGAGTCCGGGCGGCACCGACAGCCCCTCCACGAACCCCAGATCCGCCTCGTCCGCCAGCAGTCGCTCCGCCACCGCCGTCGAGTTCCCCGCGTGCGGCGACACCGCCGTGTCGGGTCGCTGCGCGCGCAGCGCGAGCAGCCAGCCGGGCAGCAGGTACTCGGCGATGGTCATGCTCGCGGCCACCCGCAGACGGGAGTCGCGGCGGACGCGCAGCGCCTGCGCCCCCGCGTCGAACGCCTCCGCCGCCTCCACGATCCGCCGCGCCCAGTCCGTCACCAGGGCACCGGCGTCCGTGAGCCGGGAGCCGCGGGGCGAGCGGTCGACCAGCGCCACGCCGAGCTGCCGCTCCATCGACCGGATGCGGCTGCTGGCCGCGGGCTGGGTGATGCCGAGTTCCCGCGCCGCACCGCCGAGACTGCCGAGCCGCGCCACCGCCAGCAGCAGCTCCAGGGCGCCCAGATCCGGCACCCGGTGCGCCAGGGGCCCGGTGATCCCCGGACCGTCCTGCTCATCCGCGTTGCTCATAAACCCAGCTTATGTCGCCATAGAGGCATGGTCCCTGGTGGTGCGCCTCGCCCGGAACCATCGTGGAGCCATGGTCACCGCAGCCCAGCCCCTCGTGTACCCGCTCTCCCTGCGTCATCTCGGACCCAACTGGTACGCCACCGTGATGGGCACCGCCGTCGTCGCCACCGCCGGGGCCGCCCTCGCACCGCACGTCCCGGGACTGCGCGGGGTGCTCACCGTGATGTGGGCCCTCTCCCTCGTCCTGCTCCTGGCCCTGCTCACAGGCCGGGCGGTGCACTGGGCCCGGCACCGGGACCAGGCCCGCGCCCACCTCCTCGACCCGGCGACGGCCCCCTTCTACGGCTGCCTCGCCATGGCCCTGCTGGCCGTGGGCGGCGGCGCCCTCACCGTCGGCCGGGACTGGATCGGCCTGCGGGCGGCCCTCACGCTCGACGCGGTGCTGTTCACCGCGGGCACGCTGATCGGTCTCGCCGCGGCCGTCGCGGTGCCGTATCTGATGGCCGTACGCCATCGGGTCGAGCCGGGGCAGGCCACACCGGTGTGGCTGCTGCCGGTCGTCGCGCCCATGGTGTCGGCCGCCGTCGGGCCGCAGTTGGTGCCGCATCTGCCACCCGGTCAGGCCCGGGAGACGCTGCTCCTCGTCTGCTTCGCGCTGTTCGGGCTCAGTCTGGTCGCGACCCTGGTCATGCTGCCGCTGGTGTTCGCCCGGACGCTCACCGGCGGGCCGCTGCCCCTCGCCCTCACCCCGGCCCTGTTCCTGGTGCTCGGCCCGCTCGGGCAGTCCACCACCGCCGTCGGCGCCTTCGCGGACGTCGCCCCCGGCGTCGTCCCGGTGCCGTACAGCGAGGCCTTCGGGGTCCTCGCCGTGCTCTACGGCGTGCCGGTGATGGGGTTCGCGCTGCTGTGGGCCTGCCTGGCCGCCGCCCATGTGCTGCGCGCCCGACGGCACGGGATGCGGTTCTCGATGACCTGGTGGTCGTTCACCTTCCCGGTCGGGACCTGTGTCACGGGCACCGAGGCGCTGGGCCGGCACACCGGGCTCGTCGTCTACACGGGTCCGGCGGTGCTGCTGTACGCGGTGCTGGTCGCGGCGTGGGGAACGGCCGCCGTGGGCACCGTGCGCGGGCTGCTCAGGGGCGAGCTGCTCGCAGCGCCCGCCCCAGTACCCGCGGCGCCTCGGCCAGTGACGGTCCGTACCACGTCAGGTGCCGTCCGCTGACGAGTGCGCAGGGCAGGCCGGGGAAGGCATCGGGGCCGTCGTCGGCGGTGAAACGGTAGGGCTCGTCCGGCAGCACCACCACGTCGGGTGCCGCGGCGCGGAGTTCTTCGAGCGGGACGCGCGGGTAGCGGTCGGGGTGCGTCGTGTGCACGTGGTCCACGCCGAGGCGGGCGAGGACGTCCCCCGCGAAGGTGTCGCGGCCCAGGACCATCCACGGACGGCGCCAGATCGGCACGACGGCCGTCAGCCGCGTCCCGTGCTCCGGCAGGGCCGCCCAGCTCTCCTCCGCCTCGTCCAGCCAGCGAGGGCGGGACGCCACTCCGCAGGCCTCCAGCACGCGGCCCAGTTCCCGGAAGGCCTGCGGCACGTCGCGGATCTCCGTCACCAGGACCTCGACACCCGCCGCGCGCAGAGCCGCCAGGTCGGGTGCGCGGTTCTCCTCCTCGTTGGCGATCACCAGGTCGGGCGCGAGGGAGAGGATCCGGTCGGTCTTCGGGTTCTTGGTGCCGCCGACGCGTACGACGTCCAGGTCCGGGGGGTGTGTGCACCAGTCGGTGGCACCGGCCAGGATGACGGGCGCCGAGCGGGCCACGGCCTCGGTCAACGAGGGGACCAGCGAGACGACCCTCACCGGCGTGGCCGGTCCCGGACCGCCTCGATGTGCTCCGCCACGGCGACGACGATCACGCGGGTGTCCGACTCGGCGGCCCGCCAGCGATGCCGTACCCCGCCGGTCAGGTACAGCGTGTCGCCACGGCCCAGGCGGTAGGCGCGGCCCTCCGCCTCGATCTCCACCGCGCCGTCGGCGACGTACATCAACTGGTCGTTGCGGTACTGGAATTCACGGCCGGCGTCATGGTCGCCGGTGAACTCGGAGGCATGCATCTGGTGGTGGCCGCGGACCAGGGAGCGGGCCCGGGGCAGGGGCTGCGGCTCGCTGCCGTCGGCCCGGACGACGTCCACGCTGCACGCGGGGTCGGCCGCGGCGAGGAGCTCCACGGCCGTGGTGCGCAGGGCGTCGGCGAGCTTCTCCAGGGAGCTGGTGCTGGGCCGCGCCCGGTCGTTCTCGATCTGGCTCAGGAACGGGACCGACAGGCCGCTGCGCGCGGACACGACGGCGAGGGTGAGCTCCAGGGCGCGGCGCCGCCGTCGCACGGCCGCGCCCACCCGAAGGGGCTGTTCTTTGTGGTCGCCCATCGCTCCGGCTCCCTCCTTCGCCCGTCGATCCGCTCCCCGTGCGGCGGTGTCCCGCGCACTGCTTCTGTTGAGTTGTCTGCACCCTACGCATGTTCGGCAAACCGTTTCAGGCGGCCGTCACATCGCTGTCATACGGGACAGCACGACACCTCACACTTCACGCCAGGCGATCCGCCGCCGAAGGGGGCGGGGCAGGCCGCCCGCCTTTGGGGGAACAGGCGGAGAGACGGGGTTCAGGGGGTGGCGTAGCGCTCTGTGGTTGTCCGGATCCCGCTCGTGTGATCGGGGCCGGCGCGGGACGCGGCGTGTCGCGCGTCCCACCCCGGAACCCTACTGCGGAGTCATCCTCCGCACCATGTCCGGGTGCTGCTCGAGCCAGTCGGCCACGGCCTCCTCCTCATGCCCCTGGCCGCGGTCCTTGATCTCGCTCTCCAGGCTGCCGAGCTCCTCCTCGCTCATCCTGAAGTTCTTGATCCACTTCGTGAGCTGCGGGTACTCCCCGGGGAACTTCTCGTTGGAGATGGTGCGGATCGTGTTGCCCTCGCCGAAGGCCTTCTTCGGGTCCTTCAGCTTGGTCAGCTCGTAGTCGCTGTACGCCCAGTGCGGCGACCACAGGGTGACGGCGATCGGCTCCTTCTTGGCGTACGCGCGCTTCAGTTCGGCCAGCATCGCGGGCGTGGAGCCGTCGACGACCTCGTACTCCTCGTCCAGGCCGTAGCCGGGCAAAACCTTGTTCTTCAGCAGGTCCATCTCACCGGTGCCCGGCTCGATGCCGATGATCTTCCCCTTGAAGGTGCCGGACTTGCCCTTGAGGTCCTCCAGGGAGTCGACGCCCTTCACATAGGACGGTACGGCGATCTCCAGGGACGTCGGCTCGTACCAGGTGCCGAGGTCCTTCAGCCGGTCCTTGTTCTTGTCCCAGTAGTTCTTCTGGGCGTAGGGCAGCCAGGCGTCGAAGTTGAGGTCGAGATCGCCCGAGGCCAGGCCCGTGTAGACCGGACCGACGTCCATCTGCTTGAGGTTCAGCTTGTAGCCGCGCCGTTCCAGGACGTTCTTCCAGAGGTAGGTGACGGCGATGTCCTCGTCCCACGGGAACCAGGCGACGTCCAGGGGCTGCTTCGCCTCGGCGGGCGCGCTGCCGCCGGAGTCCGGCACCGGGGCGAGTTCGTCGACGAGGCCGGGGTTCCGCTCGAGCCAGGCGCGGACAGCGTCCTGCTGGCTGCCCTTGCCCGCCTTGTTGATCTCGGCTTCTAGGCCGGTGAGCTGCTTCTCGCTCATCGTGAAGTTCGTCAGCCACTTCGCGACCGTCGGGTCGTCGCCGGCGAAGCCCTTGCGCGCGAGGGTGTGCACGCCGTCGCCCTCGCCCCAGGCGCCCTTCGGGTCCTTGAGCTTCTCGAGGTCGTAGTCGTTGTACGCCCAGTGCGGCGACCAGAGCGTGGTGACGATCGGCTTCTTCTGAGCGTAGGCGCGCTTCAGCTCGGCCAGCATCGCCGGCGTGGAGCTGTCGACGACCTCGTACTCCTTGTCGAGGCCGTACTCCTTGAGGACCTTGCTCTTCAGCAGGGCCATCTCGCCGGCGCTGGACTCGATACCGGTGATCTTTCCGCCGAACTCGGAGGCCTTGCCCTTGAGGTCCGCCAGGGAGTCGATGCCCTTCATGTAGGCGGGCACCGTGAGCTCCAGGGACGTCTTGTCGTACCAGGCGCCGAGGTCGTCGAGCTGCTTGCCGTACTTCTTCCAGTACTGGGCGTGGGTGGTGGGCAGCCAGGCGTCCGTCTGGAAGTCGACGTCGCCCTGGGCGAGGGAGGTGTACAGCGGGCCCGCGTCCATCTGCTTGGCCTCGACCTCGTAGCCGCGCCGCTCCAGGATCTCCTTCCACAGGAAGGTGGAGGCGACGCCCTCGTCCCAGGGGATGTAGCCGATGCTGATCTTCTTGCCCTCGCCGATGGCGCCGCCGTCCGCCACGGCCTCGCCGCCGGACGTGCCACCGCCGAGGACGCCCATGCCGCCCGCGGTGAGCGCGAGGACGACCACGCCGATCACGGCGACGGCCGCGCGGGGCCGGTACGACCAGATCTTCAGCCCCTGGGCGGCGCGCAGCTTGGCGGCGGCGCGGCGGCCGAGCGGGGAGACCTGGGTGCCCAGGGCGCTGGTCATGCGGTCGAGGTAGATCGCGAGGATCACGATCGCGACCCCGGCCTCGGAGCCGAGACCCACGTTGAGCTGGCCGATGGCCTCGTTGACGTCGCCGCCGAGGCCGCCGGTGCCGACCATGCCGGCGATCGCGGCCATGGAAAGGCCGAGCATGATGACCTGGTTGACGCCGGCCATCACGGTGGGAAGGGCGAGCGGGAGCTGGACGCGCAGCAGGGTGTTGCGGGGTGAGGTGCCGAACGCCTCGGCCGCCTCGACCAGTTCCCTGTCGACCTGCCGGATGCCCAGCTCGGTCATGCGCACGCCGGGTGCGAGAGCGAAGATCAGGGTGGCGACGATGCCGGCGGGGGCGCCGGTGCCGAAGAACAGGATCGCCGGGATGAGGTAGATCATCGCGGGCAGCGTCTGCATGAAGTCCAGGACGGGCCGCACCAGTGAGCTGACGCGGTCCGAGCGGGCCGCCCAGATGCCCACGGGCAGGGAGATCACCAGCGCGATGACGGTCGCCACGAGGACGAGCGCCAGGGTGATCATCGCGTTCTCCCAGAGTCCGAGGGAGTCGATGAACGCGAACCCGGCGAAGGTGAGAACACCCGCGAGGGTGCCGCGCAGCCAGAAGGCGATCACGGCGAAGATGCCCGCGAGGAGCAGCGGTTCGGGGGCCTGCAGGACGGCGTTGATGCCGTCGTAGAGGCCGAGGAAGACGGTCTTGCAGAAGTCGAACAGCCACGCCATGTGGGTGGTGAGCCAGTCGACCGCGTCGTTGACCCAGCTGCCGAGCTGAATCCTAGGCATCGGCGGTCACCTTCTCTCCGCCCTTGTCCCGCGGGGAGTCGCAGGGCTGCGGGGCGGCGTCCGGCTCGTCACCGAGGAAGCCGACCAGACGCTGCCGGGGGACGACGCCGACCTGCCGGTCGTCCGCGTCCAGGACCGCGACCGGGTGGGAGAGCCGGGCGCTGATCGCGCACAGTTCCGTGAAGGGGGTGTCGGGCGTGGCGGTCTCGCACCGGCAGCCGGGGTCGGAGGCGGTGACCGAGGTGTCCATGAGCTCGCCGGCGGTCAGGACGCGGGAGCGGTCGACGTCCTGGGTGAAGGAGGCGACGTAGTCGTTCTCCGGCCGCAGCAGGATGTCCTGGGCGGTGCCGTTCTGGACGATGCGGCCGTCACGCATGACGGCGATGCGGTCGCCCAGGCGCATGGCCTCGTTCAGGTCGTGGGTGATGAAGACGATCGTCTTCTTGAGCTTCTGCTGCAGCTCCAGCAGCTGGTCCTGCATGTCACGCCGGATCAGCGGGTCAAGGGCGCTGAAGGACTCGTCCATCAGCAGCAGGTCGGCGTCGGTGGCGAGTGCGCGGGCCAACCCGACGCGCTGCTGCATGCCGCCGGAGAGTTCGTCGGGCCAGGACTTCTCCCAGCCGGCCAGGCCGCACAGGGCGAGCGCCTCGTCGGCGCGGCGTGCGCGCTCGGCGCGGGGCACGCCCTGCACTTCCAGACCGTAGGCGGCGTTCTCGCGCACGCTGCGGTGCGGGAAGAGCGCGAAGTGCTGGAACACCATGCTGATCTTGCGGGAGCGGACCTGGCGCAGTTCGCGGTCGGACAGCGTGGTCAGGTCCTGGCCGTCGAAGCGCACTTGTCCGGCGGTCGGTTCGAGCAGGCCGTTCAGCATGCGCAGCAGGGTGGACTTGCCGGAGCCGGACAGGCCCATGACCACGAAGATCTGGCCGGGCTCGACGGTGAAGGAGGCGTCGATCACGGCCGCGGTCATGCCTTCGGCCCGCAGTTCCTCCCGGTCGGCTCCGCCGCGCAGCCGCTCGACGGCCCGGTCCGGTCTCCTGCCGAACACCTTGTACAGACTGGTCGCTTCCAACGTCGCTGACACGTGCACCTCTATTTGCTTGGCAACAGAACAGAGCGAGGACAGGGCGCAACAGTTGAAATGCGCAACCAGCCTCGCGCCGGGGCGGCACCTCCCCTTGATCCTCGAAAGCAAACGGAAGAGTGGGGCACTTCACACGGTTCTCACAAGACGCAACACGTTGCGCTGCGCCGGGGGCTGTCGGTGCGGTACGGCATGATGCGTGGCGTGACCGGACGACTGATGCTTCTCGACACCGCTTCCCTGTACTTCCGCGCCTACTTCGGCGTCCCGGACTCGGTCCGCGCCCCGGACGGCACACCGGTGAACGCCGTGCGCGGACTGCTCGACTTCATCGACCGCCTGGTCAAGGACCACCGGCCGGACCTTCTGGTGGCGTGCATGGACGCCGACTGGCGGCCGCAGTGGCGGGTGGAGCTGATCCCGTCCTACAAGGCCCACCGCGTCGCCGAGGAGCACGCGGCCGGCCCGGACGAGGAGGAGGTACCCGACACGCTGTCGCCGCAGGTGCCGGTCATCGAGGCGGTGCTGGACGCGGTGGGCATCGCCCGGGTGGGTGTCGCCGGGTACGAGGCGGACGACGTGATCGGCACATTCACCGCCCGGGCGAAGGGGCCGGTGGACATCGTGACCGGCGACCGCGACCTGTACCAGCTGGTGGACGACGCCCGCGGGGTGCGCGTGCTGTACCCGCTGAAGGGCGTGGGCACGCTGCAGCACACCGATGAGGCGGTGCTGCGTGAGAAGTATGGGGTCGACGGCAACGGGTACGCGGATCTGGCTCTGCTGCGCGGCGACCCCAGCGACGGCCTGCCGGGCGTGCCGGGCATCGGTGAGAAGACGGCCGCCAAGCTGCTGGACCAGTTCGGGGACCTGGCCGGGATCATGGCGGCGGTCGAGGACCGGGGGTCGAAGCTGACGCCGACGCAGCGCAGGCGGCTCGACGAGGCGCGTCCCTACCTCGCGGTCGCCCCGAAGGTGGTCCGGGTCGCGGACGACGTCCCCCTGCCGGACGTCTCCACGGCACTGCCGCGCACCCCTCGCGACCCGGCGGCCCTGGAGGCGCTGGCGGCCCGCTGGGGACTGGGCGGCTCCTTGGAGCGCCTGCTGGCCACGCTCGCGACCTGATCTTTCCTCAAGAGTTCGTAAGAGAACGACGGGACCTTCCCGCGCGAGAGGTGTGAAGTGGGAACAAGGTGCTAACTTAGGTAACCCTAACTATGCGAGACAGGGAGGTCCTCATGGCAGAGCGACCGGGACGCCAGCCGCGCAGGCTCCACTCCGCGCAGGTCGTCCGCACCGAGCGGCTGACCCCGCACATGCAGCGCGTGGTGCTCGGCGGCGAGGGCCTCGCCGACTTCGCGGCCGGCACGTGCACCGACCACTATGTGAAGCTGCTGTTCCCGCCGGTGGGCGTCACCTATCCGGAGCCCTTCGACCTGGAACGCGTGCGTGCCGAGCTGCCGCGCGAACAGTGGCCGGTGACCCGGACCTACACGGTCCGCCACTGGGACGCCGAGCACCGCGAACTGACGCTGGACTTCGTCATCCACGGTGACGAGGGTCTGGCCGGTCCGTGGGCCGTGCGCGTCCGGCCGGGCGAGACCGTGCGCTTCATGGGACCCGGTGGGGCGTACGCGCCCGACCCTGCCGCCGACTGGCACCTGCTCGCGGGGGACGAGAGCGCGCTGCCCGCGATCGCCTGCGCTCTGGAGGCGCTGCCCCGCGGCGCCCGGGCGTACGCCTTCGTGGAGATCTCCGGCCCCGAGGAGGAGCAGAAGATCGATGCGGACGTGGAGGTCGTCTGGCTGCACCGCGGGGCCCGGCCCCTCGGCGAGGCGCTGGTCGACGCCGTGCGGGAGCTGGAGTTCCCCGAGGGCCGCGTCTCCGCGTTCGTCCACGGCGAGGCGCACTTCGTCAAGCAGCTGCGCCATCTGCTCCGCGTCGAGCGCCAGGTCCCGCGCGAGGCCCTGTCGATCTCCGGCTACTGGCGTCGCGGCCACAACGAGGACGGCTGGCAGGCGTCGAAGCGCGAGTGGAACGCCCGGATCGAGGCGGAGCAGGAGAGCGTGTCCGCTGCCTGAGAACGACCCACCGGCCGCCGCAAGGGCGCGACGCCGCCTCAGTCCCCCCGCACCCGCGCATGCAGATGCATGTCGTGCCATCCGTCCGGCTGCATGATCGCGCTGCGCTTGGTGCCCTCCAGGCCGAAGCCGGTCCTGGCGGCGACGCGGCAGGACGCCTCGTTGCGCACGGCGTGCAGGAGCTCGAGGCGGTGGAAGCCGGTTACGTCGAGGGCCCAGTGGGTGAGCGCGGTGGTGGCGCGGGCGGCCACGCCCCGGCCCCGGGCCTCCGGGACGGTCCAGTACGCCACCTCCGCCGTCCCGTCGTCGAGCCGGAGCTCGCGCAGCGCCACCCGGCCCAGCAGCGCGCCCGACTCCGCGTCGGCCACGGCCCAGTGCGCCTCCCGCTCCCCCTCCCACGCCCGATGCCACGTGCGGATCCAGTCACGCACCTCCGCCACGGAGTCGGCGGACCGGGCGTGCCACTGGTGCATCAACGGGTCCTGGAAGACCTCGTACACCGCGGGCGCGTCCGCCTCCCGCCAGGGCCGTAGGACGAGTCCGCCGTCGGCGGGGAGAGTCGGCTGAGGGTGGCCCGCGAGGGCACCGGCGGTCAGGACCGGGCTGATGAGAAACGGCATGCCCGCATCCTGGCAAGCGCCCGCCGGGCGGCCCCAGTGATTTTTCCGCCCGCCGTACCGGCCTCGTACGCTGGGCCGCGATGAGACGCAAGACCCGCATCCCGCCCTCTCCCCTGCCGCAGCGCCGGGGCGTGGACCCGGTGCGGGTGCGGCTGCCCGCGACCGGAACCTGGGGGACGGTGCGCGAGCACCTGGTGGAGCGGCTCTCCGGGGCGGGCGCCGGGGTCGTCGAGGGCATGTTCGACGCGGGCCGGATCGTCGGGGCGGACGGACGGCCCGTCGCGGCGGACGCCCCCTTCCTCCCGGGGATGTACGTGTGGTTCCACCGGGACCTGCCCGAAGAGGTGCCCGTGCCCTTCCCGCTGGAGGTCGTACACCGGGACGAGCACATCGTCGTCGTCGACAAGCCACACTTCCTCGCCACCACCCCGCGTGGCGGCCATGTCGCCGAGACCGCGCTGGCCCGGCTCCGCCGCGAGCTGGACCTTCCATCGCTCGGCGCCGCGCACCGGCTGGACCGGCTCACCGCGGGACTCGTGCTGTTCACGGTGCGCCCCGAGGAGCGTGGCGCCTACCAGACGCTGTTCCGCGACCGCCGGGTCCGCAAGGAGTACGAGGCCGTCGCTCCCTTCGACGCCGGTCTCGCCCTGCCCCGGACGGTTCGCAGCCGGATCGTGAAGGAGCGCGGAGTGCTCACCGCTCGGGAGGTCCCCGGCGAGCCCAACGCGGTGAGCCGCGTCGAGCTCGTCGAGCACCGCGACCGGCCCGGCGGGCAGGGCGGATCCGGTGGGCTCGCCCGGTACCGTCTCGCACCCGCCACCGGGCAGACGCACCAGCTGCGCGTCCACATGACCGCGCTGGGGGTGCCGATCCTCGGCGACCCGCTCTACCCCGAGGTGACCGCCCCCGTACCGGCCGGCGACTTTCGCCGGCCGCTGCAACTGCTGGCACGGTCCCTGGAGTTCACCGACCCGGTCACGGGCGAGGAGCACCGGTTCCACAGCGGCCGGACGCTCGCGGCCTGGGCGTCGTACGACCGGTGGGCCGCCGGGTCGTACGACGGCCCGTCAGACGGTCAGTAGCCGCGCCACCAGCTCAGGAACCGCTGCCACACGCCCCTGCGGCGGGGTGCTTCCGCGACGGCCGGCTGCGGCGGCACGGGCACCGGCTGGGGCTGGGGCTGCACCTGGGCCGGCTGGGGCTGCGCGGCGACCGGCGGCGACTGTGCCACGGCCGGAGCGGCGGCCGGGGGCTGCGCGCTGCCGATCTGCCAGTCCGAGCGCTGCGCGGCGACCGGCTTGTGGTTCGGCACCTCCTGCACGTCCTGGGGCGGCCGGGGCGCGAACTGCACCGGCAGCTCCACCAGGTGCCGGGAGGCGATGGACGCCGTCCAGCGCAGGTCCTCCTGAGGGCAGTCGAGTTCCACGTCCGGCAGCCGCATCAGCAGCGCGTCCACGCCCACGTCGGCGATGGAGCGGCCGATGTCCTGCCCGGGGCACTCGTGCGGGCCGCCACCGAAGGCGAGGTGGGATCGGTTGCCCTGCATGCTGGCCTTCAGGTCCGGCCGCACCCGCGGGTCGACGTTGGCCGGCAGTGGCGCGAAGAGCAGCCCGTCGCCCCGGCGGATGCGCTGCCCGCCCAGCTCGGTCTCCTGCTTGGCGAAGTAGGCGAAGACCGTGCTGAACGGCGGCTCGTTCCACAGGGACTGCTCCACCGCCTCCGGCACCGTCATCTGGCCGCCGTTCAGCTGGGCCCTGAAACGCGGGTCGATCAGCACCGTGAGGAGCACGTTGGACAGCAGGTTGGTGGTGGCCTCGTAGGCGGCGAAGAGCACCAGGCGCAGGTGCTCCCTGACCTCGTCGTCGCTCAGCCGGGCCGGGTGCGTGATCAGGTAGCTGGCGAGGTCCTCCTCCGGCCGGGCGCGGCGGGTGGCGGTGAGCCGGCTCAGGGCGTCCATGACGTAGGAATGGCTGGCGAGCGAGGTGTCGGTGCCCTTGAGGGCGTCGCGGGCGGCCTCGACGAGCCGGTCGCTGTACTCGTCGGGCATGCCGAGGATCTCGCACATCACCGCCATCGGCAGGTGCTCGGTGAACTCGCCGACGAGGTCCGCCTCGCCCGCCTCGCAGAACCGGTTGACGATCACCTGCGTGCTGCGGTTGATGTAGCGGCGCAGGCTGCGGAAGTCGATGGTGGAGATGGCGCCCATGACCGCGCCGCGCAGCCGCTTGTGCTCGTCGCCCTCGGCGTGCGAGGCGATGGGCTGCCAGGCGATGTGCGGCATCAGCGGGTGGTCGGGCTTGACGAGGCCTTCCCTGAGCGGGGTCCAGATGCGGCTGTCCCGGCAGAACTGCGAGGGCGAGCGCACCATGTGCAGGTTCTCGGCGTGGCCGAGGACGATCCACATCGGCACGTCGTCGTGGAGCAGCACGGGCGCCACGGGACCGTGCTGGTCCCGCAGTTGCTCGTACAGCGCTCCCAGGTCCTCCGCCTCGTGCAGCCGGTGCAGTCCCCCGGGCCCGAGGCCGTGCGCGGGGCAGCCGGGGGGCGGGCCGGGCGGGAGGTCCGTACTGGTCGGGGCGTGGGATTCAGGCGTCACAGTGATCGCTCCGAAACTGAAGTTGTCGCAGGTGTCTGGGGGGTGTGGGGTGGGCGGCACGGATCAGACGCGGGAGCCCGTCATGGCGAGCGAGTGCAGGAAGCGCATGAGGGTCATCAGCACGTCGCGGCTGGAGGCCCGGCGCCGCGCGTCGCACTCCATGATCGGGATGTCCGGCGTGAGGTCGAGGGCGGTGCGCAGCTCCTCGATGGCGTAACGGGGGGCGTCGGGGAAGGAGTTGATGGCGACCACGAACGGCACGCCACGCTCCTCCAGTCGTCCCATGACGTCGAAACTGACCTCGAGCCGCCGGGTGTCGACCAGCACCACCGCGCCGAGCGCGCCCTCGAACAGGCCGTTCCACAGGAACCAGAAGCGCTGCTGGCCGGGTGTGCCGAAGAGGTACAGCACGAGCTGGTCGGTGATGCTGATCCGGCCGAAGTCCATGGCGACGGTGGTGGCCGTCTTGGACGCGGAGCCGAAGTTGTCGTCGACACCGATACCGGCCTGCGTCATGGTCTCCTCGGTGGTCAGCGGAGTGATCTCGCTGACCGAGCCGACCATGGTCGTCTTGCCGACGCCGAAGCCGCCCACGATCACGATCTTGGCCGCGGACTGTGCCGTGTGGGGCAGCTGGTCCTCGGCCCGGGGGCCCGGGATGGTGTCAGAGCCGTTGAAGTCCATTCATCACCGCTTCGAGGAGGGAACGGTCGGAGCGCGCCTTGCGGACGATCGGGGCGCGCGCCTGCACCAGGTCCGCCGTCATCAGCTCGGTGAGCAGGACGCCCATCGCGCTGAACGGCAGGTGGAGGTAGGCCGACAGCTCGGCCACGGACAGGGGGGCGGCGCAGAGCCGGAGCAGCGCCGCCTGCTCGGGGGAGGCGGAGGGCGGCGGGTCCGTGGCCCGCGCCACGATTAACGTCACGAGGTCGAGCTCGGCCCGTTCGCCGTCCGGACCTGCCACCACGTACATCCGCTCCGGGTTCCCGGGTTTGTCCTCGCCTTGAGGTGGCGTGGGCGGCTCCGGGGCCAGGTCGCGCCTCTGGCGTTGCGGAGGCGTCATACGATCTGCCCGTTCCGCCGGGGCGGACTGGTGAGGTGGCCGCCGATCCGCACGACCAGGTCGCGCATCATGGCGCTCATCCGGCCGGGTTCGCACCGCACGTCGGAGAGCACCGCGAGGAAGGCGTTGGCGCCCGCGTCCATCAGGTAGAAGTAGCCGCGGTCGATCTCGATCATGACGAGCTTCATCTCGCCGTCGCCCACGGTGAGTTCCTGGCAGATGCTGCCCGCGAGGGACTGCAGGCCGGCGCAGGCGGCGGCGACCCGGTCGGCCGCGTCCGGCTCGCCGCCGTAGCGGGCGATGCGCAGACCGTCGGCCGAGAGCACCACGATCATCTCGATGCCCGGCACCCCGTCGGCGAGTTGCTTGAGCATCCAGTCGAAGTTGCCTCGCTGCTGGATCACTTGAGGTCCCCCTCGTCATCGGCCTCGGTGGGGGCCGGGTCGTTGATCAGGTGCAGGTACTTGTGCGGGTTCCGGATGAAGTCGGTCGGGTGGGTGCCGGGTTCGATGCCCTGCTTGAGTCCCTCCCAGAAGGCTTCGAGGCCTTTGCCGGGGGCGTCGGGGGACGACATGTCGTGCCATGACTTGGGCTCGGGCTCCGGTGTCGCCCACGGGTTGTACTCGCCCCGTTCGGCTGCTTCCTGGTCGGCCTTCTCGTTGGCGGCCTGCTGGGCGAGGCGCTCGGCGAGCGGCATCTTCACCTTGCTGCGGCGCTGCGGCAGGCCGTTCGCGGTCCACTCGGTGACCTCGGGGACGTCTTCGTCCTCCAGGGAGACCGTGGCGGGGATCTTCGGGCTGGTGGGGCGTCGCCTCTTGGGCGCGCGCTTGGGGCCCTCGGGGATGCCGACCGTCATGGGGATGCCGGTGGCGCCGATGCCGTGGGCGAGTCCGACACCGGGCTCGTGGGTGATCATCTCGCTGGGCACGATGAGGATGGCGCGAACGCCGCCGTACGCGGAGGCGCGCAGCGAGACCTGCATGTTGTACGCCGTGCACAGACGGCCCACGACGGCCAGGCCGAGGCGCGGGTGCTCGCCGATGTCCTGCAGGTCGACGCCCGCCTTGGCGGCCTCCAGCATGCCCTCGATCCGGGCGCGGGCCTCCTCGTTGAGGTTGACGCCGCCGTCCTCGATCTCGATGCAGACGCCGGTCTGCACCTCGGTGGCGGTGACGTGCACCTTGGTCTGCGGCGGCGAGTAGCGCGTGGCGTTGTCGAGGAGCTCGGCGGCCGCGTGGATGACCGGCTCGACGTAGATGCCCTTGACGCTGACCTTGGCGATGGAGGACAGCTGGATGCGCCGGTACTCGAGGATGCGGGACATGGCACCGCGCAGGGTGCTGTACAGGGACACCGGCGCGGGCCACTGCCGTCCGGGGCGGCCGCCGCCGAGGACGGAGACGGAGTCGGCGAGGCGGCCGATCAGGGCGTTGCCGTGGTCGATGCGCAGGAGGTCGTCGAAGACCTCGGGGTTGCGGCCGTGGTCCTCCTCCATCTCCCGCAGTTCCTCGGCCTGCTGATGGATGATCGCCTGGACGCGGCGGGCCACACTGACGAAGGAGCGCGCGGCGGCGTCGCGCATCGTCACTTCGTAGTCGACGATCTTGAGCATCCTCAGCAGCGTCTCCGCCTGCGCCTCGGGGAGGTCGCGGAACGCCGGGTTGGCGAGGCCGAGCTTGCGGATCACCTCCCTGGGGGATTCCCCGGTCCGCAGCAGGTCGAGCGCGGCGGGGATGATCTCCCTCGAGAAGCGGACCAGCTCGCTCTCGTGGGCGGCGATCCGCTGTTCCAGATGCGCGCTGTGCCGGGTGTGCTCGGCACGCTGGCTGCGCAGCGCACGGCCGCGGCGCACCGCCTCGGCCGCCGTCGCGAGCACCAGCGCGGTGGCGATACCGCCGCACCAGCCGACGGCACCCCGGGCCGGCTCCGTCACCAGCGCGACGGCGGCCCCGGTTGCCGCGGCCATGACTATGGCCGGGAGCAACAGCACGCGCGCGTAGGGGAGTTCACGACGACCGGGCGGGGATTGAACACTCACCATGTGGGCCTTCTGACAGGAGTCGACTGAGGTTCGGGGGGACTTACAAGGGGGTATGTCATGAAGCTGTCGGGATCTTCCACACATTGGGGAACAAGCGCACGAATTCATCTCAAGCCGGTGCGCTGCGGGCGAGCTTAGTCCGACCGGATCATCGCTGTGTCATATTCAGCAACTGCCGGAAACCGGACGCGAAGGGATAGTACGCTCGGTCGTTTGCACGCTGCGACATCGTTCGAATACCGTGCGTAGCGACAAACAGGCGTACGAGAACCCATTCACCGCGAGGGGTGAATGGGCTTCAGTACAACGCCGTTTCAGGGGCGCGGGGCTGTGTCGATGTGCGGCTCCGCCGCGCGGGCGCGAACAACCACCGACAACGGTCACCCGCGCATCAGACGATCACCCCACCGACGAATAGGCAACGACACCCCGCAGCAACAGATCCACAGCCTTACGCGCGTTCTTCACCACGGAAGACCCCTGCGGAGCGGCCGCCGCGATCTGCCCCAGCACGTCGATGACCTGCTTGCACCACCGCACGAAGTCCCCCGCCGGCATCTCCGCCTCGCGCAGCACCTCGTCGAGCCCCTTCCCGGAGGCCCACTCGTACGCGGCCCAGGCGAAGCCGAGATCGGGCTCGCGTTGCCCGACCCCCTCGGTCTGGGTGATCCGGAACTCCTCCTCCAGCGCGTCCAGCCGCCCCCAGATCCGCACCATCTCGCCCAGCGCGGCCTTGGCCTTGCCGGACGGCACCTTCGGCGCCATGGCGTCGTCGGCGACACGTGACTCGTACACCAACGCCGAGACACATGCGGCCAGTTCGGCGGGGCCGAGGCCCTCCCAGACCCCCTCGCGCAGACACTCGCTGGCGAGCAGGTCCAGCTCGCCGTACAGCCGCGCGAGACGCTTGCCGTGCTCGGTGACCTCGTCGGCGCGCAGATAGTCCAGCTCGGTCAGCAGCGCCACGATGCGGTCGAACGTCCTGGCGATCGTGTTCGTACGGCCCTCGATCCGCCGCTCCAGCTGCGAGGTGTCGCGCAGCAGCCGGTGGTACCGCTCGGCCCAACGGGCGTGGTCCTCACGGTCGTTGCAGCCGTGGCAGGGGTGCGCGCGCAGCGCGGTCCGCAGCCGGGAGATCTCACGGTCGTCGGCCGCCTGGGAGCGCCGCTTGCGGTGCCGCTCGGCCGGGATGTGCCCGGCCTTGGTGCGCAGCGCCGACGCGAGGTCCCGACGGGACTGCGGGGACCGGGGGTTGAAGGACTTCGGGATCCGCATCCGCTCCAGCGGCTCGACCGGCACCGGGAAGTCCATCGACGCCAGCCGCTTCACCTGCCGCTCGGCGGTCAGCACCAGCGGGCGCGGCCCGTCGTGGTGGTCGAAGCCGCGGTGACCGTTCGAACGGCCCGCCGGCAGGCCCGGGTCCAGCACCAGCGCCAGGCCCGCGTACTTGCCGGTGGGGACGTGGATGACGTCACCGGGCTTCAGCTTCTCCAGCGCGACGGCGGCCTCCGCGCGCCGCTGCGCCACGCCCTGCCGGGCGATCTCGTTCTCCCGGTCCTTCAGTTCGCGGCGCAGCCGCGCGTACTCCTCGAAGTCGCCGAGGTGACAGGTCATGGAGGCCTTGTAGCCCTCGAGGCCCTCCTCGTTGCGCTGCACCTGCCGGGAGATGCCGACCACCGACTTGTCCGCCTGGAACTGCGCGAACGACGTCTCCAGCAGCTCGCGCGAGCGGTGCCGCCCGAACTGCTCGACCAGGTTGACCGCCATGTTGTACGACGGCTTGAAGCTGGAGCGCAGCGGATACGTACGCGTGCCGGCCAGGCCCGCCAGGTGCTCGGGGCTCATACCGCGCTGCCAGAGCACCACGGCGTGGCCCTCGACGTCGATGCCACGCCGCCCGGCCCGGCCCGTCAGCTGGGTGAACTCGCCCGCGGTGATGTCCGCGTGCTGCTCGCCGTTCCACTTGACGAGCTTCTCCAGCACCACCGAACGGGCGGGCATGTTGATGCCGAGGGCCAGGGTCTCGGTCGCGAACACGGCCTTGACCAGGCCGCGTACGAACAGCTCCTCGACGACCTCCTTGAAGGTCGGCAGCATGCCCGCGTGGTGGGCCGCGATGCCGCGCTCCAGGCCCTCCAGCCACTCGTAGTAGCCGAGGACGTGCAGGTCCTCCGTCGGGATGGACGCCGTGCGCTCCTCGACCAGGGCGCGGACCCGCTCGCGGGCCTCGTCGTCGTTGAGCCTGAGGCCCGCGTGCAGGCACTGCTGGACGGCTGCCTCGCAGGCGGCACGGCTGAAGATGAAGGTGATGGCGGGCAACAGCCCCTCGGCGTCGAGCCGCTCGATGACCTCGGGCCGGCTCGGCGTCCAGATCCGGGACCGCTGACGGCGCTCGCGCTCACGGTCGGCCTCGCGCATGGACCGGCCGCGCCGGCGGTCCTGGTACGACGGCCGGCTCGCCTCCATGCGCGCCATGCGCGTGAGGTCGGGGTTGACGGCCTTCCGGTGGCCCTCGCCCTCCTCGAACAGGTCGTACATCCGCCGCCCGGCCAGCACGTGCTGGAACAGCGGGACGGGCCGGTGCTCGGAGACGATCACCTCGGTGTCGCCGCGGACCGTGTCCAGCCAGTCGCCGAACTCCTCGGCGTTGGACACGGTCGCCGAGAGCGAGACCAGCGTCACCGACTCGGGAAGGTGAATGATCACTTCTTCCCACACGGCTCCGCGGAACCGGTCGGAGAGGTAGTGCACCTCGTCCATGACCACGTAGCCGAGGCCGAGGAGGGTCTGGGAACCGGCGTACAGCATGTTCCTCAGCACCTCGGTGGTCATCACCACCACCGGCGCTTCGGAGTTGACGCTGTTGTCGCCGGTCAGCAGGCCCACCTTGTCCGTGCCGTAGCGGCGGCACAGGTCGGCGTACTTCTGGTTCGACAGGGCCTTGATGGGTGTCGTGTAGAAGCACTTCTTGCCCTGCTGGAGGGCGAGGTGGACGGCGAACTCGCCGACGATCGTCTTGCCGGAGCCGGTGGGCGCGGCGACGAGCACGCCCTTGCCCGCCTCGAGCGCCTGGCAGGACTCGATCTGGAAGGGGTCGAGGCCGAAGTCGTACATCTCGCGGAAGGAGGCGAGCGCGGTGGCCTGCTCGGCAGCGCGCTTGCGGGCTGCCGCGTACCGCTCGGCCGGGGAGAGGTCCTCTGTCATCGTGCTTTCGAGCGTACCGGGCCGCACTGACAACAGGACGATCATTATCCGGATCCGTTGCTGCGAAACCCCGGATCCGCGCAGCTCAGGGGCCGACGACCCGCACGCCCGCGCGCACGCAGCGCGCGCTCAGCGGCAGCGGGCCGAGCGGCTCCCCGTCGGCGTAGCCGGTGACGTGATCGGCGGAGATCTCGACCCGTGCCGCCCGCAGCACGGTCACCTTCGGATGCTCGATGTGCGTACCCCGGTACACCCGCGGGAACACCCGCAGCAGCGTCCTGCGGCTGCAGTCGCCGACCACCGTCACGTCGAACAGCCCGTCGGTCAGGTCGGCACCGGGGCAGATCCGCATGCCGCCGCCGTACGAGGAACCGTTGCCGACGGCCACGAGGGTCGCCTCGACCTCACGGACCTCGCCGTCGTCGAGCCGGATCCGGTACGGCACGGGCCGGAACTCGGCGAGTTCGGCGATCATCGCCAGGTCGTACTTCAGACGGCCGGTGGGCCATCGCATGCGGTTGCCGCGGTCGTTGACGCGGGAGTCGAAGCCGGAGGCGAGGACCGTGCCGAACCAGCGGTCGCCGACCTGCCCGAGGTCGATGTCGCGGATCCGGCCGCACTTGAGGGCGTCGGCGATCATGCGGCCCGCGGCGGCGGGCTGCCGGACCGGCAGGCCGAGGGCACGGGCGAAGTCGTTGCCGGTGCCGACCGCGACCAGGCCGAGCGGCGTGCGGGTGCCCGCGACCGCCCTGAGCGCGAGCCCGGCCATGCCGTCGCCGCCGACGGCGATCAACGCGCCCGTGCCGGACTCGACGGCCGCACGCGCGCGGACGAGGGCGTCCGCGGCGTCCTCTCCGAGGACGGTCCGGACCGAGAAGCCGGCCGCCCGCAACGCGGAAGCGGCCGGCTGCGCCGCGCGGGCGCCCCGGCCGCGGCCCGCGGTGGGGTTGACGAAGAGGGTGATCTCGCTGGTCACGGCATCGACCCTACGAGGTGCCCGCCGATCTTCAGGTCACGTCGTCATAACCGTTGACCCGGTCCGTGCGCTCCGAGCTCGCCTGCTCGGGCAGCGCCGCGCGGCTGGTCGTCACGGGCTCGATCTCGCCGATGTCCTCGAGGGTGAGGTCCAGCTCGGAGGCCTCGTCGTCGGCGGGGCCGAGGGCCTCGCGACGGGCCTTGCGGCGGTCGTTGACCAGGGAGAAGGCTACGGCCGCGAAGTACAGGATCCAGATGGGCGCCGCGAGCGCCAGCATGGTCAGCGGGTCGGTGCTGGGCGTGGCGATGGCCGCGAAGACCGTGATGCCCATGATCATGCCGCGCCACCAGCCGAGCATCCGCTTGCCGGTGAGTATGCCGGTGAGGTTGAGCATGACCAGCAGCAGGGGCAGCTCGAAGGAGAGGCCGAAGACCAGCACCATCCGCATGACCAGGTCGAGCAGGTCGTCCAGCGGCAGGAGGTTGGACGTGCCGCCGGGGGTGAACTCGAGGAGCACCTTCGCCGTGGTGGGAAGGACCGAGTACGCGAAGTAGGCGCCGACGATGAACAGCGGGGCGCCCGTGCCGACGAAGGCGTAGGCGTACTTCTTCTCGTGGCGGTGCAGACCCGGCGCGACGAAGGCCCACAGCTGGTAGAGCCAGATCGGCGAGGCGAAGACGACGCCGGCCATCAGGGACACCTTCAGCGCGAGCGTGAAGGGGGTGAGCAGGCCGTTGATGGTGATCTGCGCACAGGGCTTCGCGCCGGGCTGCGACCTGGCCAGTTCCGCGAAGGTCTTGTCACAGCCGACCGAGTCGAGGATCGGCTTGGTGATCAAGTTGATGATGTCGTTGTAGAAGAAGGCGGCGACGACCGTGACGAGGACGATCGCCAGCATCGCCTTGGCGAGCCGGTTGCGGAGCTCGCGAAGGTGCTCCGCGAGGGGCATGCGCCCCTCGGGATCCCTCTCCTGCTTGCGGGCAGACTTCAGCAACCCACGTTCCCATCTCGTGCGGCGGGCCGGAGGTCACCGGCCCTGCGTCAGCGCTTGGTCGTGTCCGTGGGCTCGTTGACCGGGCGCGAGCTGGTCACATCACCGGGCGCTGCCTGGATGGTGCGCTGCGAGGGCTCGTCGTTGTTGGGCGGGCCGGCCGGGGTCGTGGACGACTTGCTCTCGTCCTTCATCGCCTTGGCCTCGCTCTTGAGGATGCGGGCCGACTTGCCGAGCGACCGAGCCATGTCCGGAAGCTTCTTCGCGCCGAACAGCAGGATGATGACGACGAGGATGAGAATGATCTCGGGGGCTCCGAGCCTTCCGAACATAAGTCTTTACCTTCTCACCGAGGCGGCTGTGGTGGGGGTGCTGTCCGACCGGTCGGACACTTGTCCGAACGGTCGTGTTGGCAGCGATCGTAACGCTCGGGGGTAAACGTGAGGCAATCCCTCTGCATCCCTTGCGCGCACTCCCGTCCGCGACCAGTGCCTCGTTAACCGGGCCGCGACCAGCAGAGTACCTGTACGAACGGCCGACGTGACAGGGCGAAGTGTCCCGAAACGCAACTCACAGCCGTCGGCCGGACACCTCACAGAGCGTCGACGGAACGGGCCGCGCTCTGCGCCGACCGCTCCAGGTCCTCGGCGGCCCGGTTGATACGGCGCGCCGAGTCCGTGACCTGCCTGCCCAGGCGCTGTGCCTCCACGAAGACCCGCACGGCGAGCACCCCGAGCACCACGAGACCAACAAAACCCACCGCAACCGCGAACATCGGCCAGAACATGACGCCGAGCCTAGACCTTTCCGTACGGCCGGAACCCCCGGCCCACTAGACGGTGGAGTGCAGCCGCAGGGTCCGCACCCCGCCACCGGTGAGCAGCTCCACGATCCGCTCCCCCGCGGGCTTGCGGACGGACGCGCCGCACTCCGGGCAGGTGAAGGAGTAGAAGGTCGTGCGGCTCGTGGCGCCGATGGCCAGGCGCAGCGCGCCCGCCGCGAGCTCGCAGTGCTCCCGGCAGTCGGGGCAGCCCGCCCGGAACACGACCGGCGTCACGCTTCTCATCCCCGCGAACGCGGACTCCACCGTCATGCCCCCGGCACCACCGGGCGTCACCGACTCGCTCAAGCCCTCGCTCCTCTTCCTGGCGTCGTACGCCTCCGGGGTGCACGACCGGTGTCGCGGTCCGGCCGTGGACCCCGGAGGGCGTCCGTGACTCACTCCGGTCCGTCGCCCGGCCCGTCCGGAACCGTCCGCACCGCGTGCGGTCCGCGCTCGTCCTTCGCGACGCCGGCTGTCCGCGCCGCCTCGATCCCGTCGTACGCCGCCAGCGCCTCCCGGGCCGCCTGCCGGGCGCTGCCGGCGAGCTCCGGCGGCGAGACGATCCGGCCGTCCCGCCCGAGCCGCAGTGCCAGGCGCCGGAGCGACGCGGGTTCGGGTGTCCGCAGAGTGATACGCAGCCCACCGTCCGGGAGCTCATCCGCACTGTCGTGCGGGTAGTACTCCGCGACCCAGCGGCCGCCGGGCCCGACCTCGATCACGACCTCCGGGTCCTCGGCCGCCGGCTGCACCAGCGCCTCCGAGAGGTCGCGCAGCTCGATCTCGGGCGGCGCGGACGGCTCGTCGAGGATCTTGATCTCGGCGACCCGGTCGAGCCGGAAGGTGCGGCGCGCCTCGGAGCGGCGGCACCAGGCCTCGACATAGGTGTGCCCGACGCTGACCAGGCGGATGGGATCGATCTCCCGCTCGGTCACCTCGTCGCGCGCGGGCGAGTAGTAGCGGATCCACAGCCGGCGGCGCTCGGCGATCGCACGGTCGACGTCCGCGAAGACGCCGCCCTCGGACTCGAAGGTCACCGACAGGCGCGAGCTGGCGCCCGCCGCCTCGCCGGCCGCGGTCTCCACCTTGGCCGTCGCCCGCAGCAGCGCCTGCCGGTCGCTCTCGCGCAGTCCGGGCAGTGTGGACACCGCCCGGGCGGCGACGAGCAGGGCGGTGGCCTCGTCGGCGGCGAGTCTGAGCGGCTCGGCGGCCTCCGCCGCGAGCGCCGCCGGGTTGTGCCACCAGATGCGCTCGCCGTCGGTGTCGATGTCGAGCAGGTCGCCGCCGCGGAAGCTGGTGCCGCACATGGGCAGCACGTCCAGGTCGGAGACCAGCTCGTCCTCGCTGATGCCGAAGGCACGCGCGACGTCCTCGACCCGGGCTCCGGGGCGCTCCTTCAGATACGTCACCAGCGAGAGCATCCGCCGGGTCTGGTCGATGGCGTTGACGGGCCTGACCGGTTTGCCTGCCACTGTCTTTCCGCTCCCCCTCAGCCCTTGGCCACGGCCCGCAGCCGGTCCACCACGTCGGCACGCAGCTCGGCGGGCTCCAGGACGACCACGTCCGGCCCGAACTCCACCAGCCAGGCGTCCAGCCCGTGACCGTACGGAATCTCCAACTCGTCCCAGCCGTCGCCGAGTTCCCGGACGGAGGTGGCCTTCGCCCGAAGGGGGTACCCCGCCCCCGCGCGCAGCCGGATCCGCGCCGAACGGTCGGCGACCTCCCCGGCCCAGCTCGCGACGGTCTCCCGGACGGTGACGACGTCCGGCACCTCGGCGGTGTAACGGCCCGCGCGCGAGCGGACCTTGCCGGTGATCCGGGACAGCCGGAAGACCCGCTCGGCGCCCCGGTCGCGGTCCCAGCCCGCCAGGTACCAGTGGCCCCGCCAGCACTCCAGCGCCCACGGCTCCACGTGCCGCTGCTCGGGGCGGGCGGCGGTGGCCTTGCGGTAGTCGAAGGCGACGGGCCTGCGGTCCCGGCAGGCCAGCATCAGCGGCTCGAACGCGGCCTCGTGCACCGGGATGCGCGGCTCCAGGGCGCCGTGCGACCCGTAGGGGTCGACGTCCTCGGGGAGCCCGGCCGCGCGCAGCTTCTGCAGGGCGCCGCTGGCCGCTCCGGCGAGCCGGGCCTGCTGCCACACCTTGGCGGCCAGCCCGAGGGCGGCGGCCTCCTCGGCGTCCAGGGTGATGGGCGGGAGGCGGTTGCTGTCACGGCGGGCCATGTAGCCGATCTCGCCCTCGAGGCTCTCGACGGTCTCGATGACCAGCCCCAGTTCGCGCAGGTCGTCCTTGTCGCGCTCGAACATGCGGTTGAACGAATCATCGGAGCCGGTCGTGCCGTTGCCCGGCCCGAAGGCCTCGACGTAGGCCTCGATGGAGTCACGCAGCTCACGCTTGCTGAGCGGGCGCCGCGTCCCGAGCAGACACAGCGCCAGATTCATCAGCCGCTCTGCCTTGGCAATGGCCATCGACGCGCTTCGCCTCCCTATGGTGCTTACGAGCGATGACCGTACCGCCACACGGTGGCACGGCAAAAGCCGAGGGCCCATGCCCGAGCAGGCATGGGCCCCACGTGATCGAGTCTGTCCGGAGCTTGCTCAGACTCCGAGCAGGTCGACCACGAAGATCAGCGTCTCACCGGGCTTGATCAGAGGAGACGGGCTCTGATTGCCGTAGGCGAGGTGCGCGGGGATGGTCAGCTGGCGGCGGCCGCCGACCTTCATGCCCTGCACGCCCTGGTCCCAGCCCTTGATGACCCGGCCGCCGCCCAGCGGGAAGCGGAACGGGGTGCCGCGGTTCCAGCTGGCGTCGAACTCCTCGCCCGTGCTGAAGGAGACACCCACGTAGTGCACGGTGACGGTCTGGCCGGCCTGCGCGACCGGGCCGTCGCCCTCCCAGATGTCCTTGATCTCGAGGTCCGCCGGGGGCTCGCCGCCCGGGAAGTCGATCTCGGGCTTGTCGATGCTCACTTCATCTCTCCTTGTTACGTGACCTGCGTCGGGGACAGTCTCACAGACCGGCCGGGTCAGACCGTGCCGAGGATGTCCACCGTGAAGACCAGTGTGTTCTTGGCCAGCTCGCTCTGAGGGCTCGCGCCGTAGCCCAGCGAGGGCGGGATCACCAGCAGCACCCGGTCGCCCACGTGCTTGCCGACGAGGCCCTTGTCCCAGCCTGCCACCACGGAGCCGTTGCCGATCTGGAAGGCGGTGGCCCCGCCGTGGTCCCAGGAGGAGTCGAACTTCTTGCCGTCCTCCCACTTGACCCCGGTGTACTGGGCGATGAGGCCCTGGCCGGCCTCGACCTTCTTGCCGTCGCCCTTGATCAGCACCTGTTCCTTGAGGTCCTTGGGAGCCTTCTCGCCCTTGGGAACGGTGATGACCGCGGCCTTCTGCGACGGCGACTTCACCTCGGGCATGCCCGGCTCCGAGGGCGCCTGCTCCCCCTTGGCCTCGGCCTTGACGTCGACGCTCGCGGCACCGACCGGGTCGACCACCCAGATCAGCACGTCCTTCGCGGAGATACCGGAGGACGTGTTCAGGCTCTGTCCGATCAGATCACCCGCGGTGCCCTGCACCAGGACACGGCTGCCGGGCTTCTTGCCCTTCACCGCGTCGAGGACCTTCTCGGGAAGCTGCTGGCTCGGCTTGCCGATCTGCTCGATGGACTGCCGCCGGGGCGCCTTGTCACCCGTCGATCCCGCGGCCCAGGTGCCGCCGAGCTCCTGGTCACCGCCCCACTTCTCGACGGTCCAGTCCAGGCGGACGAAGTCCGAGCCCTTGATCGGGGTTCCGGTGCCCGCCGAGAGCGTCTTGACCACGGTCTTGTCGGACGGCTTGCCGTCCTTGGGCACGGAGATCTCGGGCTTCGCGCCGACTTTCCCCTTGACCTCGGCGACGCCTCCCGCCGCATCGCCGTTGTTCCCGTCGTCCGATCCGCACGCGGCGGTGAACAACAGGGCGGGAACGGCCAGCAGCGCGGCCACGAGTCGTTTCGTGTTGTAGTTCATCAGTCCAACTGGGATCGGAGGTGGGGGGCCAATGTCCGCCACTCTACGGCGTAGCCGCTCCACACTCCCCACACCGCGCGACACGATGCCGCCCCGGCCGCTCCCGCACGGGCCGAGCAGGCGGAAAAACGCCGGTGCCCGAAGGCAGGAAAACCTTCGGGCACCGGCTTCCCGGACGGGCCGTATCCGGCTCACATTCCGGCGATCAGCTTTTCCACCCGGTCGTCCACGGAACGGAACGGGTCCTTGCACAGCACGGTTCGCTGGGCCTGGTCGTTGAGCTTCAGGTGGACCCAGTCGACCGTGAAGTCCCGGCGCTGTTCCTGGGCCCGCCTGATGAAGTCCCCGCGCAGCCGGGCGCGCGTGGTCTGCGGCGGGACGGACTTGCCCTCGAAGATCTTCAGGTCGTTGCAGATACGGGCCGCCTGGCCCTTCTTCTCGAGCAGGTAGTACAGGCCACGACGGCGGTGGATGTCGTGGTAGGCGAGGTCTATCTGCGCGACCCTCGGGTGCGACATGGTCATGTTGTGCTTGGCGCGGTACCGCTCGATGAGCTTGTACTTCATGACCCAGTCGATCTCGGTGCCGATGCGGTCGAGGTCCTCGGCCTCGATCGCGTCCAGGGTGCGGCCCCACAGCTCCAGGACCTGCTCGACGGTGCCGGTGCGGATGCCCCGGCGCTCGCAGAAGTCCAGGGCCTTCTCGTAGTACTCGCGCTGCACCTCCAGGGCGGAGGCCTCGCGCCCGCTGGCCAGGCGCACCTTGCGGCGGCCGGTGATGTCGTGGCTGACCTCGCGGATCGCCCGGATCGGGTTCTCCAGGGTGAGGTCCCGCATCACCGTGCCCGCCTCGATCATGCGCAGCACCAGATCGGTGGCACCGACCTTGAGCAGCATGGTCGTCTCGGACATGTTGGAGTCGCCCACGATGACGTGCAGGCGACGGTAGCGCTCGGCGTCCGCGTGCGGCTCGTCACGCGTGTTGATGATGGGCCGGGAACGGGTCGTCGCCGAGGAGACGCCCTCCCAGATGTGCTCGGCGCGCTGGCTGACGCAGTACACGGCGCCGCGCGGTGTCTGCAGCACCTTGCCCGCACCGCACAGCAGCTGGCGGGTGACCAGGAACGGAATGAGAATGTCCGCGAGTCGGGAGAACTCCCCGTGCCGCGCCACCAGATAGTTCTCGTGGCAGCCGTAGGAGTTGCCCGCCGAGTCGGTGTTGTTCTTGAAGAGGTAGACGTCGCCCGCGATTCCCTCCTCGTGCAGGCGTCGTTCGGCGTCCACCAGGAGTCCTTCGAGAATGCGCTCGCCCGCTTTGTCGTGGGTGACCAGTTCGGTCACGTTGTCGCATTCCGGTGTCGCGTATTCCGGATGCGATCCCACGTCGAGATAGAGGCGGGCGCCGTTTCGCAGAAAGACGTTGCTGCTTCGGCCCCATGACACGACACGGCGGAAGAGGTACCGCGCCACCTCGTCAGGAGACAGGCGGCGCTGTCCCCTGAACGTGCACGTGACGCCGTACTCGTTCTCCAGCCCGAAAATGCGGCGGTCCATGAGGGAACATTACGCCCGATCCCCTGAACTGAAACGGGGTTCGACGGCACGGTTCGGATCATTTTCCGAACCGGTCGCAACAACCGCTCCCCGGCCGGGAGCTGCGACTACCCGTCCTGTGGCGGTCAAAACCAGCAGGGACACGCCGCCCGCGGCGGCCGGCACGGCGAAGCCCCACAGGGCACCGCCCGCCTCGACGACGGGTCCCGCGACACCCGTTCCGGCCGAGTGGCCCACGGTGAACGTCGTCACCAGCCAGGAGAACGCCTCGGTGACGGTGCCGCGCGGGGCGTGCCGGTCGACGAGGACGAACGCACAGGCGATGGCGGGCGCGAGGAAGACGCCGGCGAGCGCCGTCAGCGCGACCATGGGAACCGCGTCCGGCATCAGCATCAGCGGCAGGTAACACACCACCAGAAGCGCCACCAGCACCCGCAGTCGCCGCGCGGGCTCACCGGCCCACTGCCGGGCGCCGTACACGGTGCCGCCGACCAGCGCGCCGAAGCCCAGGGCCGCCATCAGCCAGCCGTACACGGCGTCCCCGCCGTGCTCGTCCGCGTAGGGCACGGAGGCGACGGTGATGGATCCGAGGGCCATGCCGATGAACAGGAAGGCCGCCAGCAGCGCGAGCAGCCCGGGCGAGCGCAGCGCGCCGAGCCAGTGCGCCTCGCGCGGCGCGGACCGCCAGGCGCGCGAGGGCTCCGAGACCACCACGGACAGCGCCCCGAGCACGCCGACGGCGTTGATCACGAGCAACGCGGCCTGGGTGGACCACAGGGACACGCACAGCGTCACGAGCAGCGGCCCGACGGTGAACATCACCTCCTGAGCCACGGCGTCCATGGCGTACGCCGTGTGCACCTGGTCCTCCCTGCGCAGCACGGAGGACCACAGCGCCCGCAGCCCGCCCTCCAGAGGCGGTGTGAAGAGCCCTGCGCCGGCCACGGCGGCGTACGCGAGCGGCAGCGACCCGATACCGGAGAAGGCGAAGAGGGCCATCGAGAGCCCGGACAGGACAGCGGCCGGCAGCTGCACACGCGGCTGCCCCCGCAGGTCCACGATCCGGCCCAGCACGGGCTGCCCGACGGCGTTGGCGACGCCGTAGACGGCCGCCAGCGCCCCCGCCAGGCTGTACGTACCGCCCTCCGCCCGGACGAACAGCAGGATCGCGATGGCGGCCGTGGCGTTGGGCAGCCTGCCCACCAGCGTGCCGACGAGCAGCCGGGCGGCGTGTCGCGCCCGAAGGATCTCCAGGTATCCCGTGGCCATGTCCCGCCCCTAGGTTTTACGTATAACGTCGGAGTCCATACGTACCATGGCCGCTGTTCGCGGGTCCAGACGAAGGAGCAGGCCGACGGTGGTACGAGGCAGCACACGCCCCACGAGCCGGGACGTCGCCCAGGCCGCCGGCGTCTCCCAGGCGGCCGTGTCCCTGGTCCTCGGCGACAAGTGGCGCGGCCGGGTCTCCCAGACCACGGCGGAGCGCGTCCGGGAGGCCGCCCGCGACCTGGGCTACCGCCCGAACCTGGCCGCCCGCAATCTGCGCCTGGGCCACACCCGCACGGTCCTCCTGGTCGTCCCGGCCCTCACCACGGAGTTCTTCGCCGGCGTCTACACGGGCGCCGCCCGCGTCGCCGCCCAGCACGGCTTCGGCGTGGTCCTCTACCCCTCGCCCGAGGGCATCGGCCCCGCCCGCGACCCCTTCGCCTCAGCGCAGGCCGCGCTGGACGGCGTGATCGCCTCGTCCATGGCCGCGGACGCGCTGACCGCGATCCGTGGCGAGGCGCTGCCGCTGGTGATGCTGGACAGCGACCCGCGGGGCAGCCTCGGGGCGGCGACGGTGAACCTGGACATCGCCGACGGCGTACGGCAGGCCGCGGAGCACCTGCTGGCCCTGGGCCACCGCCACTTCCTCCACCTGGCGGCGGACGTCCCCTCCTGGACCTTCGAGGTACGCGCCCGGGAGCTGGCGGCGCGGCTGTCGGCGGTACCGGGCACGTCGACGCGCACGGCTCGCTCGCCGATCTCCATCGAGGGAGCGGTGTCGGCCGCCCAGGCCGCCCTCTCCGCCCCCGGCGATCGCCCCACCGCCGTGATCTGCGACGACGACCAGCTCGCGGCCGGCACGTACAAGGCGGCCCGCCGCTTGGGGCTGCGCATCCCCGACGACCTGTCGGTCACAGGCATCGACGACCTGGCCCTCGCCACGGCCATGGACCCGGAGCTGACGACGGTCCGCCTGGACGCGGAGCTGTTCGGGGAGCGGGGCATGCGGGCCCTGCTGGCCGTTCTGGAGGACCGTGCGCCCGAGGCCGGGGACATCCCGGTGCAGCTGGCCGTACGGGGCTCTACGGCACCCCCTCGCTAGCCGTGCCGGGCGTTGGGGCTGGGGCCGGGTGGGACCGCAGCCCGGCGTAGCGGGGTGCCTCCCCCAAGCTCTCGGCTTCGCTCGAGCAGGGGGGACCCCCACGCCCACCCGTGCCGCCCTTAGCGGCACGATTGCCCGCAGCTAGGCGAGCCCGCGACGAGCCCGCACCCGCCGTCGGACGCAAGGGGCCGTGTCGGGGGGTGTCCGCCCGCAGCGGTTGTCGCGTCAACGAAGAGTCAGTCGGTGTGCAAGCCCATCGCGACGTTCCGAGAACGGACACCCCCCGGCGCGGCCCCGACCCACACCCGGCGCAGGGCGAACCGGCCACGCACCCGCACACGGCGACGCGCCCCGGCCGTGAATGCCCGGCCCGGGGCGCGCCACACCACGTCAGAACTACTCGGCGTCCTCCGGCGAGTCCTCCTCGCCCCCGGCGGCATCCGCACCGCCGTCGGCATCCGCACCGAGCAGCCGCGACAACTGCCGCCCGCTGATCCGCCTGAACTTGCGCTTCTGGGGGCGTGTGCGGTCCAGCACCGCGACCTCCAGCCGCTCCGCGGGGATCTCCCGCTCGCTGCCGTTGGTGTCGCGGGACAGCGCCTGGACCGCCAGCTTCAGCGCTTCCGCGAGGGTCATGCCCTCCCGGTGGCGCTGGTCCAGATAGCTGCTGATCTGCTCGGCGTTGCCACCCACCGCGACCGAGCCGTGCTCGTCCACGATGGAGCCGTCGTGCGGCAGCCGGTAGATCTGGTCGCCCTCGGGGGTCTCCCCGACCTCGGCGACGACCAGCTCCACCTCGTAGGGCTTCTCCGCGGCGCTGGAGAAGATCGTGCCCAGCGTCTGCGCGTAGACGTTCGCCAGGCCCCGGGCCGTCACGTCGTCCCGGTCGTAGGTGTAGCCGCGCAGGTCGGCGTAGCGCACGCCGCCGATCCGCAGGTTCTCGTACTCGTTGTACTTGCCGGCGGCCGCGAAGCCGATCCGGTCGTAGATCTCGCTGAACTTGTGCAGCGCACGGGACGGGTTCTCGCCGACGAACACGATGCCGTCGGCGAACTGCAGCACGACCAGGCTGCGACCACGGGCGATGCCCTTGCGGGCGTACTCCGCCCGGTCGGCCATGGCCTGCTGGGGTGAGACATAGAACGGCGTCGACACCGGTTATCCGTCCCTCTCTTGAAGATTCCGTCGGTTCACTGGACCACCTTCACGAAGACGATCGCCGCTACAGCAGCGAGGCCCGCGGCCCGTCCGGCTGCTCCAGCCGCCGCTCCAGGACCGAGCGCGCGATCTCGGACGCCTCGTTCTCGGTGAGCCGGCGGAAACCGTCGTCGGTGATCACGGTGACGATGGGATAGATCCGGCGGGCGACATCGGGACCGCCGGTCGCCGAGTCGTCGTCTGCCGCGTCGTAGAGCGCCTGGACCACGAGCGTCGTGGCCTCGGCCTCGCTGAGGTCGTCCCGGAAGAGCTTCTTCATCGCGCCGCGCGCGAAGATCGACCCGGAACCGGTGGCCGCGTAGTTGTGCTCCTCCGAGCGGCCGCCGGTGACGTCGTAGGAGAAGATGCGGCCCCTGCCGCGGTCCACGTCGTACCCGGCGAACAGCGGCACCACGGCCAGGCCCTGCATGGCCATGCCGAGGTTGGAGCGGATCATCGTCGACAGCCGGTTCGCCTTGCCCTCCAGGGACAGCTGCGCACCCTCGACCTTCTCGAAGTGCTCCAGCTCCAGCTGGAACAGCTTCACCATCTCCACGGCCAGGCCCGCCGTGCCGGCGATGCCCACCGCCGAGTACTCGTCGGCCGGGAAGACCTTCTCGATGTCGCGCTGCGCGATGACGTTGCCCATGGTGGCCCGCCGGTCACCGGCGAGGACCACACCGCCGGGGAATGTCACGGCGACGATCGTCGTGCCGTGCGGTGCCTCGATCACGCCCTGGGTGGGAGGCAGTTGCCGGTTGCCGGGCAGGATCTCCGGCTGGTGTTCGGACAGGAAGTCCATGAAGGAGGAAGACCCTGGCGTCAGGAAGGCAGCTGGTAGACGCCCGGTGCTACGAGTGTTGGCTTCCACGCGATTCCTTCCACGTAAGCAGCAGCCCGCCTTATGGCATCGGGCCGATCTTTGAACTGCCCCAGCGCGGCATTGCAGCTGAAGCACAGTACGCCTCGGACCCTACCCGTCTTGTGGCAGTGATCCACATGCTCGGGCACAGCCGACAGACATATACAACACACGCCTCCCTGGGAGGCGATCAGACCGTCGCGTTCGGCTTCCGTGATGCCGTACTGACGCCTCAGGTGCCCCTGTCGGCCCTGCACCGCCCGGCAGGCCTTGCAGCGGGTTGAAAACCCGTCGGATGCGGTCGCGTTGCGGTGCCATTCACTGTGCGGCTTGATCTCGCCACACGTCCGGCAGAGCTTGTGTCCGTCCGGAACTTCCACCCGCTCCCGGACCGGCTTTCCCATGGCCTCGCGGCGACGCCGGTAGTGCGCGGCGCTGTACTTCGCCACGCACTCCCGGCAGTGCACCTGGAGGCCGTCACGCCGATTCCTGTCACGAGCGAATGCAGCAAGGGGCAGATCTCGCCGACACTTCCTGCATTCCTTCGCGTTCGGCTCGCTGACCGCTCCCACCCCCCGCCACCTTCAAATCAAAGGCTAGAGCGCCCAACCGACCTTCACTGTCCACCTTTTTGCACGAAGCTCCGAACGAAATCCTCGGCATTTTCCTCAAGTACGTCGTCGATCTCGTCCAGAACCGAGTCCACGTCGTCGCTCAGCTTCTCCTGACGCTCCTTGAGGTCCTCGGAAGCCTGCGTCTCCGCCGCCTGCTCCTCGACCTCCTCGGTGGACCGGGTGGCCTTCTGCTGTCCGCCGCCGGTGTCCTTGGTCGCCATATCCCTCACCCCGCTCGGTTCGCCCGACACAGTTGCTCGGTCAAGATCAGACCCTACTCGCCGGGTCTGACAATGGCCCCGCAGTTGCTCCAACGTACGGGGACCACCTCGATGATTCCCGGACCAGGGACTTTCCACCCTGTCCGGCTGGTTACGGACGAGTACCCGCTCATCGGGTTCACCCGCCCGACAGGACCCTGACCAGGTCTTCCGCGGTGCGGCAGCGGTCCAGGAGCTCCTTGACGTGATTACGCGTTCCGCGAAGCGGTTCCAGGGTTGGGACGCGCTGCAGCGAGTCCCGGCCCGGCAGATCGAAGATCACCGAGTCCCAGGAGGCCGCCGCGACGTCGTCCGCGTACTGCTCCAGGCAGCGGCCGCGGAAGTACGCCCGGGTGTCCTCCGGCGGCACCGTACGGGCCCGCTCCACGTCCGCGTCGGTCAGCAGCCGCTTCATGCGGCCGCGGGCCACCAGACGGTTGTACAGGCCCTTCTCGGGCCGTACGTCGGCGTACTGGAGGTCGACCAGGTGCAGCCGCGCCGCGTCCCAGTCGAGGCTGTCCCGGCGCCGGTAGCCCTCCATCAGCTCCCGCTTGGCGACCCAGTCCAGCTCTCCGGCCAGACTCATCGGGTCGTGCTCCAGACGGCTGAGGGTGTCCTCCCAGCGCGACAGGACGTCCTTGGTCTGGTCGTCGGCGTCGGCCCCGAACCGCTCCTCCACGTACTTGCGCGCCAGCTCGTAGTACTCCATCTGCAGCTGGACCGCCGTGAGCGTACGGCCGCTGCGGAGCGTGACCAGGCGTTTCAGCGACGGGTCGTGCGAGACCTGGTGGAGCGTGCGGACGGGCTGGTCGACGGCCAGGTCGACGGCGATGAAACCGTCCTCGATCATCGACAGCACCAGCGAGGTCGTGCCCAGCTTGAGGTAGGTCGAGATCTCCGAAAGGTTCGCGTCGCCGATGATCACGTGCAGGCGCCGGTACTTCTCGGCGTCCGCGTGCGGCTCGTCGCGGGTGTTGATGATCGGGCGCTTGAGTGTCGTCTCGAGGCCGACCTCGACCTCGAAGTAGTCGGCCCTCTGGCTGAGCTGGAAGCCGTGCTCGTGCCCGTCCTGGCCGATGCCGACGCGGCCCGCTCCGGCGAAGACCTGACGGGAGACGAAGAACGGCGTCAGGTGCCGCACGATGTCCGAGAAGGGGGTCTCCCGCTTCATCAGGTAGTTCTCGTGCGTGCCGTAGGACGCGCCCTTGTTGTCGGTGTTGTTCTTGTACAGGTGGATCGGCTGGGCACCGGGCAGCTGCGCGGCCCGTTCCGCGGCCTCGGCCATGATCCGCTCGCCGGCCTTGTCCCAGAGGACGGCGTCCCGGGGGTTGGTCACCTCCGGGGAGCTGTACTCGGGGTGCGCGTGGTCGACGTAGAGCCGCGCACCGTTGGTGAGGATCACGTTGGCCAGGCCGATGTCCTCGTCGGTGAGCTGGCTGGAGTCGGCGGCCTCGCGGGCGAGGTCGAAACCTCGCGCGTCCCGCAGCGGGTTCTCCTCCTCGAAGTCCCAGCGAGCCCGGCGGGCCCGGTGCATCGCAGCCGCGTAGGCGTTCACGATCTGGGACGAGGTGAGCATGGCATTGGCGTTGGGGTGGCCGGGGACGGAGATCCCGTACTCCGTCTCGATGCCCATTACTCGCCGTACGGTCATGCGGCCCTCCTTGCCCGGCGGCACCCTCGGTCGTGGGCGCCACTCAGATACCGCTGGCGCTCGGTTGCGTGTGCGGTGCCCGTCCCCGCACTGCGCGACTCGGCGGTACGCAAGAGCCTAGAACGCCTTTGCGCTGGTGGGGAGATCATTTGCGTCATTGCGTTGCTCCAGGCGTGGCCTGAAAAACAGTCGGCTGCGGGTACCCGTCGAGGGCACCCGCAGCCGCCCTGCCTTTTACAGGTACTGACCGGTATTCGCCACCGTGTCGATGGAGCGTCCGGTGTCCGCGCCCTGCTTTCCGGTGATGAGCGTACGGATGTACACGATCCGTTCGCCCTTCTTTCCGGAGATGCGGGCCCAGTCGTCCGGGTTGGTGGTGTTCGGCAGGTCCTCGTTCTCCTTGAACTCGTCCACGCAGGCCTGGAGGAGGTGGGAGACGCGGAGACCCTTCTGGTTCTTCTCGAGGAAGTCCTTGATCGCCATCTTCTTGGCACGGCCCACGATGTTCTCGATCATGGCGCCGGAGTTGAAGTCCTTGAAGTAGAGGACTTCCTTGTCACCATTGGCGTAGGTGACCTCCAGGAAGCGGTTCTCCTCGGACTCGGTGTACATGTGTTCCACAGCCGTCTGGATCATGCTCTGGACGGTGGTGGCCTTGCTGCCGCCGTGCTCTCCGAGGTCGTCCGAGTGCAGCGGGAGGCGCTCGGTGAGGTACTTGCCGAAGATGTCCTTCGCCGCCTCGGCGTCGGGACGCTCGATCTTGATCTTCACGTCCAGACGGCCGGGCCGCAGGATGGCGGGGTCGATCATGTCCTCACGGTTGGAGGCGCCGATCACGACCACGTTCTGCAGGCCTTCCACACCGTCGATCTCGGCGAGCAGCTGCGGGACGATGGTGTTCTCCACGTCCGAGCTGACACCGGAGCCACGGGTGCGGAAGAGGGACTCCATCTCGTCGAAGAAGACGATGACGGGCGTGCCCTCGCTGGCCTTCTCACGGGCCCGCTGGAAGACGAGGCGGATCTGCCGCTCCGTCTCACCGACGTACTTGTTCAGAAGCTCGGGACCCTTGATGTTGAGGAAGAAGCTCTTCCCCTGGGCCTGGCCGGTGACCTCGGCGACCTTCTTGGCCAGCGAGTTCGCGACGGCTTTTGCGATGAGCGTCTTACCGCATCCGGGAGGCCCGTAGAGCAGGACGCCCTTGGGCGGGCGCAGCTCGTGCTCCTTGAACAGGTCCGGGTAGAGGTACGGCAGCTCGACCGCGTCGCGGATGGCCTCGATCTGGCCGCCGAGACCGCCGATCTGCTCGTAGCCGATGTCGGGGACCTCTTCGAGGACGAGCTCCTCGACCTCGCTCTTGGGGACGACCTCGTATACGTATCCGGAGCGGGGCTCCAGGAGCAGGGCGTCGCCGGGGCGGATGGTGACGTCCAGCAGCGGCTCGGCGAGCCGCACCACCCGCTCCTCGTCGGTGTGCCCGAGCACCAGGGCCCGCTCGCCGTCCTCGAGGATCTCCTTGAGGGTGACGATGTCACCGACGCGCTCGAACTCCATGGCCTCGACCACGTTGAGCGCTTCGTTGAGCATTACTTCCTGGCCGCGCCGGAGCTCCTCGAGCTCGACGCTGGGGCTGACGTTCACCCTGAGCTTGCGGCCGCCGGTGAAGATGTCGGCGGTGCCGTCCTCGTTCGCCGTCAGGAAGACCCCGAAGCCGGCCGGCGGCTGCGCGAGCCGGTCGACCTCCTCCTTGAGGGCCACGATCTGGTCACGTGCCTCACGGAGCGTGTTGGCGAGTCGCTCGTTCTGCGCGGACACGCCGGCCAGGTTGGTCTGCAGCTCGACGATCCGCTCTTCGAGAATCCTCGTGTGTCGCGGAGAGTCGGCGAGCTTGCGCCGCAGGACGGCGATTTCCTGCTCAAGGTAAGCAATCTGCCCGGCCGGGTCGTCGGACCCGCGTCCCGGGCGGATGCCGCGGTTCATGTCGTCGTCGTGGGCTGCCACGGTCCTCACCTCCTCCAAGGGGAGCTGGACGCTTCCAGACCCTACCTGGGCGGGTGTCGATTGAAACCCCTAGATCACAAAGACGGTCGGGGTGTGTCCGATCTTCACCCTTGCGCTCTCCCTCACGCCAGGGGAATACCCAGCGAACATGATTGGAACCCAGGCGAAGGTAGGGTCGAACTGTTCAACACCCGCCGGAGCTGGCCGGATTCCCGACACGGCTCGGCGGAGAAACGGCAGGAGAGATGAGCGTGCAGCAGGTGGCCGGGGCGGAAGGCGAGGAGCTGGAGGTCTGGATCGACCAGGACCTGTGTACCGGCGACGGCATCTGCGCCCAGTACGCGCCGGAGGTGTTCGAGCTGGACATCGACGGTCTGGCCTATGTGAAGAGTGCCGGCGACGAGTTGCTCCAGGACAAGGGAGCGACAACGCCCGTTCCGCTGCCCCTTCTCACGGACGTGATCGACTCCGCGAAGGAGTGTCCGGGCGAGTGCATCCACGTACGTCGGGTTTCGGACAGGGCCGAAGTCTACGGCCCGGACGCAGAGTGACCAGTTATCTACGTTCCGTGACTACTGTCTGATATCTCACACGCGCCGTCGCACCTGCCTCACACGGTGCGGGCTCCGGCGGGCGTCGAGCGGACGAACGAGCCGCCCTGCCAACGCCATTTCGCGTCGCTCTTCACATCGGGGCAGCAACGCGGCACGTCGGCCGACGAGTAGCCGAGGAGCGTGGCCGTCACGGCGCCGTCCCGTACGGCGAAGTCGGTGACGGTGGTGCCGTCCTTGGGGTCGAGCAGCGTGGCCACGACGCGTGGTGTGCCGCCGCCGGCGTCGCGCGTCACGACGTACACGCCGTCCGGCGGGGTGCCCATCGGGGAGTCGCAGTGCACCACGGCCACCGTCTCGGGGCGGCCGTCGCCGTCGAGGTCTCCGGAAGCCCGCTTCTTCACCACGGCCTTCACCGGGCCGCACTCGATCGGGAACGCCACCGTCGCCGGGTCGGGCGGAGTCAGGTGCGCCGGAGCGCTCTTGGTCTCGGGGGCTGCCGGCTGGGCCGCGGTCGCCGCGCCGGGCTGCAGGATCGAGGAGAAGGCCACGACACCGGCGACGGCCGTCGCGGTGGCGAGCCAGTGGATGGGGCGGGTGTGGGTGTGGGCGAGCTCCGGGACGGCGGAAGACTGCACTAGGAGGGTCTCCTGAGGCTGTGCCGGTGGGGTGGCCAGCATGGTGCCACACGTCACAGCCCGAGGGAACGGCGGGGTGTGCATGTCCCGCGCCGGGGAAGTCAGAAGGGTTACGGTTCCTGCCGCAGTGTCAGCGGACCGCGGAGGCCTCGCCCGCGCTGCGGCGCGCCCAGGGTCGTCGGGGCCTGCGCGGCAGGTCAACGGCGCCGGACGGGGGTTCACCCCGGGCGGCAACGAAAGGGCGCCGTGCCGGAGTTCCGGTACGGATCCGGGAACTCCGGCACGGCGCCGGTGCGTTGGACGCGGTGACGGACCGCTTCAGCGGGCGGTGCCGCCGTCGGCGTTGGGACCCGCGTAGTCCTCGCCGTAGGCGCCCTTGGCGGGGCGGCGGCGGCGCATGGGCGGCTCGACGCCGTCGGCGAGGCGGCGGGCGGTGAGCAGGAAGCCGGTGTGGCCGATCATCCGGTGGTCCGGGCGGACGGCCAGGCCCTCGATGTGCCAGTTGCGGATCATCGTCTCCCAGGAGGTCGGCTCGTTGAAGCAGCCGATCTCGCGGATGGACTCGACGGTCCGGGCGAGCTGGGTGGTGGTCGCCACGTAGCAGCACAGGATGCCACCGGGGACGAGCGCCTTGGAGACGGCCTCCAGGCACTCCCAGGGGGCGAGCATGTCGAGGATGACGCGGTCGACGTCGGCGTCGGACAGGTTGTCCTGGAGGTCGCCGACGGTGAGCTGCCAGGCGGGGTGCGGCCCGCCGAAGTAGCGCTCCACGTTCGCCTGGGCGATCTCGGCGAAGTCGGCACGGCGCTCGTAGCTGTGCAGCATGCCCTGGTCGCCGATGGCCCGCAGCAGGAAGCTGCTGAGCGAGCCGGAGCCGACACCCGCCTCCACGACGCGCGCGCCGGGGAAGATGTCGGCGAAGGCGAGGATCTGCCCCGCGTCCTTGGGGTAGACCACGGCGGCGCCGCGGGGCATGGACAGGACGTAGTCGGGGAGCAGGGGGCGCAGCGCGAGGTAGGCGACGTTCCCCGTGGTGCGGACAACGCTGCCCTCGGGAGCGCCGATCAGTTCGTCGTGCGGGAAGGAACCCTTGTGGGTGTGGAAGTTCTTCCCGGCCTCGAGCGTGAACGTGTAGTGGCGGCCCTTGGGGTCGGTCAGCTGAACCTGGTCCCCGACCTTGAAGGGCCCGCGCCTGCGGGCGGCACCGGTCGGTTCGGACATGTGACCAGCCTACCGGTCCCGGGAGGGGGCTCCGACCACTCAGCTGGGCCTCGCCATCGCCTTCACGAAGGCCCGTTCCACGTCGGCCGCCGAGAGCACGCCGTAGATCTCGCCCGTCTCCTCCACGACGAGGTACTCGGTCGCGGGGGTCGCCCGGAGGGCGTCGAGGAGTTCCTCGCCCGAGAGTTCCGCGGAGACGCGCATGCCGTCGGTGAGGTCCTGGGCGAGGCCGCTGACGGCGACCCAGGGGCGGCGGTGCTCGGGTACGCCGGCGATGGCGGCCTCTCGGACGAGGGAGAGGGGCTTGCCGTCGGCGTCGACGACGACCAGGGCGCGGGCTCCTGCGGCGTTCGCGCGGCGCAGGGCCTCCGAGAGCGGGGTGTCGGTCTCGACGGGGACCGCGCGGCGGGTGAGGGCCCGGGCGCGCAGTTCGGGGAGGTGCTCGCGCAGGCGGGCCATGCGCAGGCTGTTGCCGGCGCCGGTCCAGATGATCGCGGCGAGGATGGCGGCGAGCAGGGCGTCGAGGACGGTGTCCATGCCGACGTTGTCGACGGCGTCGGTGCCGAGGGCGCCGGACTGGGTCAGCAGCGGCAGCCCGATCAGGACGGAGACGGCCAGGGCGCGGCCGACCCAGGCGGCGGCGATGGTGCCGGTCATCGGCTTGCCGGTGATCTTCCAGACCACGGCCCGGAGCATGCGGCCGCCGTCGAGGGGCAGTCCGGGCAGGAGGTTGAACGCGGCCACGATGAGGTTGGAGATCATCAGGCCGGCGAGCAGGACACCCGGGACGGTGCCGGGTTCCACGGCCAGCAGGGCGGCGTAGAAGACGCCGGCGAGGACCAGGGAGAGCAGGGGCCCGACGAAGGCCAGCACGAATTCGCGACCGGGGGTCTCGGCCTCCTTCTCGATCTCGGAGACGCCGCCGAAGAACTGGAGCTGGATGCGGCGGACCGGGAGCTTGAAACGGAGGGCGGCGACGGTGTGGGCCAGCTCGTGGACGAGCACGGAGGCGTAGAAGGCGACCGCGAAGAAGAGGGAGACCAGGTAGCGGGCGGCGCCGAGCTCGGGCAGCACGCGCTCCAGCTGGCCGCCGAACACCCAGGTGATCAGTGCGGCGACGAGGAACCAGCTCGGTGCGACGTACACGGGCACCCCGAAGGGCCGCCCCATGAGCAGCCCGCCCCGGGGTTCCGGCCGCTGGGGGACGGGACCCTTGCCGTCGGCGGAGTGCGCGAGGGGGCGGTCGCCGTGGTGACTCGAGTGGCCGGGGGCGGGGGCGGGGCCCGAGGGCTGCGGACGGTCCTGATCGCCCGGGCCGGGGGCCGGGGTCTTGCTCAGGCGATCCGCCTCGGGCCGGCCGCCGGAAGATGCCGAGTGGGGGCCGCTGGCGTAGGCGCGGTCGGGGTGCGTGTCGCCCTCCGGCGAACCGCCGCGGTCGCCGACGGCGGGAGTCTGGTCCGCTGCCGAGTCGTCCTCCTGGCCGTCCGACGCGGCCGGCCGCGACGCAGGTGTGTCTGCCGGAGAGGTACCGGCGGGAGCCACCGGATCGATCGGCTCCTGCGCCGCTGCGGGCTGGTCCGGCGACGCTGCGTCCGGCTTCGGGGCCTCAGTGGGCTGCGCCGCCGGCGCGGCGTCCGGCTTGGGCGCGGCAGCGGGCTGCTCTGACGCCGGAGCGGTCGGTGTCGGGGCCGCAGTACGTTGCTCCGGGCCCTCCATGGGCTGGTCCGGCGCCGCAGCGGGCTGCTCGGGAGTCAAGCGGTGTTGGTTCGTGGGCTGTTCGCCGGTGGGGATCGGGTCGGTGGCCCGGCCCGGGCGCCCCGCGTGGCGCTCGGCCGACTCGTCGTTGCCGGACCGCGGCCGCCCGCGCCCGCCGCTCTCGTCCACCGGTGTCCCCTCGATCGAAGCGTCTCCCGCGCCTGCCGGACGGGAGGGTCTCGAGTCGATGGTATGCGTCCGTCGTGGTGCGTTTCGCCCCGGCACCCCTGTGTTTCCCGTACGTCGACCTCCTCTCCCGGCTTCCCCCACGCAACACGGCCGGGTCACTGTCAGTGGCGGGCCGTAAGGTCTGGGGCATGGAGACGAGCACCGAGGGCGCGGCGCAGCCCGACAGCAGTCCGGCCGCGGCGGTGGATCCGCCGGTCCCGGCCGGGCCCGCGGAGACGGCAGTGGAGACGGCGGCAGAGGCGCGGACGGAGGCCGAGGCCCGGCCGGTGGCGGAGGCAGCGGCCGAGACCGAAGCCGTGAGCGCCCTCGTGACCGGGTCCACCGCCATACCGCCCGCCTCGCTGTCCCCCTCGCGTGCCAGTGACTTCATGCAGTGCCCTCTGCTCTACCGCTTCCGGGTGATCGACCGGCTGCCGGAGAAGCCGAGCGAGGCCGCGACCCGGGGCACCCTGGTGCACGCGGTCCTGGAGCGGCTCTTCGACGCCCCGGCGGCCGAGCGCACGGCGCCCCGGGCGAAGTCGCTGGTCCCCGGCCAGTGGGACCGGCTGCGCGAGACGCGGCCGGAGGTCGGGGAGCTGTTCGCCGACGATCCGCGGGGCGAGCGGCTGGCGCGCTGGCTGGGCGAGGCGGAGCAGCTCGTCGAGCGCTGGTTCACCCTGGAGGACCCCAGCCGTCTGGAGCCGGCCGAGCGGGAGCTGTTCGTCGAGGCCGAGCTGGAGTCCGGGCTGCGGCTGCGCGGCATCATCGACCGGGTCGACGTGGCGCCCACGGGCGAGGTCCGGATCGTCGACTACAAGACGGGGAAGGCGCCCAGGCCGGAGTACTCCGAGGGCGCCCTGTTCCAGATGAAGTTCTACGCCCTGGTGGTGTGGCGGCTGAAGAACGTGGTCCCCCGGCGGCTCCAGCTGGTCTACCTCGGCAGCGGCCAGGTGGTGACGTACGACCCGGTCCTCGCCGACCTGGAGCGGGTGGAGCGCAAGCTGCTGGCGCTGTGGGAGGCGATCCGGCTCGCCACCGAGACGGGCGACTGGCGGCCGCGCCCCACGAAGTTGTGCGGCTGGTGCGACCACCGGGCTCACTGCCCGGAGTTCGGGGGCACTCCCCCGCCGTATCCGCTGCCGGTGCGCGCGGCGGAGCTTCCGGTGCAGCCCGCCGCCGGTGAGGGCGCCTGAGTCCGGCGGGCCCGCGCAGGGCAGAATGGGGCCGGACGAGCGAAGGAGACTTACGTGGCCATCCGCGTCCTACTGGTCGACGACCAGCCGCTGCTCCGTACCGGCTTCCGGATGATCCTGGAGGCCGAGCAGGACATCGCGGTCGTCGGGGAGGCCGGTGACGGACTGCAGGCACTCGACCAGGTGCGTGCGCTACAGCCCGATGTGGTTCTGATGGACATCCGCATGCCGCGGATGGACGGTGTGGAGGCGACCCGGCAGATCACCGGCCCCGAGCGGGACGGGCCGGCGAAGGTGCTGGTGCTGACCACCTTCGACCTCGACGAGTACGTGGTGGAGGCGCTGCGCGCCGGTGCCAGCGGGTTCCTGCTCAAGGACGCGCCCGCCAACGAACTGGTGCAGGCCATCCGGGTCGTCGCCGCGGGCGAGGCGATGCTCGCGCCGAGCATCACGCGCCGGCTGCTCGACAAGTACGCCACGCACCTGCCGTCGGGGGACGAGCCGGTGCCGGACACGCTGCACACGCTCACCGACCGCGAGGTCGAGGTGCTGAAGCTGGTGGCGCGCGGGCTGTCCAACGCGGAGATCGCCGCCGACCTGTTCGTCAGTGAGACCACCGTCAAGACGCACGTCGGGCATGTGCTGACGAAACTGGGCCTGCGCGACCGGGTGCAGGCGGCGGTGTACGCATACGAGAGCGGGCTGGTGCGCCCGGGAGCGCAGTAGCGACCGCGATCCGGCACGCGAGAGGGCGCCCCCGCCGAGCGGGAGGCGCCCTTTTTCGTTTCGGTGCGTCAGGCGTCCTTGCTGAGCTCCCAGAAGCGGAACACCGTCGAGGCGTCGAGGCAGTACTCGAGGCCGTAGACGCCGTCGCGGACGACCGCGTACTGCTTGGCCTGCCACACCGGCAGGACGGGGAGTTCGTCGGCGACGATGTCCTGCAGCTCGCCGAACTCCTTGTCCGTGGAGGCCCGGTTGGTCAGGGCGGCGGTGCGCGGGATGAGCGATCCGGTGATCGTGCCGTTGTCGTAGTTGTTGCTCAGCACGTTGCCCTCGCCGAAGAAGGGGGCCGTGAAGTTGTCGGCGTCCGGGTAGTCCGGCACCCAGCCCTTCACGTAGACGCCGTACTTGCCGGCTGCGATGTCCTTCTCGTACTGACCGAAGGAGACCGACTTGACGCTCGCGTCGAACAGGCCGCTGGTGTTGAGCTGGCCGGCGATGGCCTCCAGCTCCTGGTCGGTGGCGGGGCCGTAGCGGGACGGGGTCGACCAGAGGGTGAGCTTCACCCTGTCCGTGATGCCGTCCTCGCGGAGCGCGGCCCGGGCCTTGGCCTTGGAGGGGCGGGCGCCGTAGGTGTCGAAGAAGGCCGTGTTGTGGCCCGCGATACCGGCCGGGATGATCGAGTACAGCGGGGTCGCGGTGCCCTGGTAGACGTCCTTGATGAGGGCTTCGCGGTCGAGCAGGTGGGCGATGGCCTTGCGGACGCCGATCTTTCCTGCGACCGGGTCGTTCATGTTGAACACCAGGTGCTGGACCTCGGCGCTGCTGCCCTCGACGACCTCGGTGCCGGTGCCGTCGTCGGCCTTCTCCATGTCGGCGACGTCGCCCGCGGTGAGGCCGCGGTAGGCGATGTCGACGTCCTCGTCCTGGATGGCCTTCTTCAGGGCGGTCTGGTCGCCGTCGAAGAACTTCAGCGTCACGCCGGTGTTGCTCACCTTGGCGGTGCCCTTGTAGTTCTCGTTGACGGAGAAGACGGCCTGGCCGTCGTCGAACGAGTCGAGCTTGTAGGGGCCGGAGCCGACGGCCTGGCCGTCCTTGCGCAGCTTGCCCGCGTCGTACTCGTTGTGGTCGACGATGGAGCCGGCGCCGGAGGCGATCTTGCTCGGGAAGGTGGCGTCGGACGTGTTGAGGTGGAAGACGACCGTCTGCTCGTCCGGGGTCTCGACCTCGTCCAGCGTGGGGAACATGATCGCGGGCCCGTCAGGGTCGTTGATCTTCAGCATCCGCTCGAAGGAGAACTTGACGTCCTGTGAGGTGAGGGCGTCACCGTTGCTGAACTTGAGGCCGTCCCTCAGCGTGCATCTGTAGACCGAGCTCTTCGTGTCGGTGAAGGTGCAGCTCTCGGCGGCCTCGGGCTGCGGTTCCGTGGCGCCCTTGGGGAAGCTCAGCAGGGACTGGAAGACGTTGTTGAACAACAGCCAGGAGCCGGGGTCGTAGCCGGAGGCCGGGTCCGTGGCCAGGACGTCGTCGGACATCCCCACCACCACGTTGGAGCCGTCCCCCGCGGAGTCTCCGCTCTCCGTGCCACAGCCGGTCAGCAGTCCGGAGGCGAGCCCCGCCACGATGGGCAGGACCGGCCACTGGTTGCGTATCTTCACGTGTGTGCCTTGTCGTCGGTTCTCGAGAACTCCCGGAGCCTGTCCCTGGCTCCGGGGCACGGATCCCCGGGGGCCGCGGTCAGGGGCCCCCGGGGATCCAGCGGGTCCGTCAGCCGCTCACGCCCCGCCCGAGCTCCCACAGCTGGAGCGTCGAGGCGGAGTTGAGCGCGTAGGCGGTACCCGTGACGTCGTCGCGGGCGGCGACGTACTGCTTGCCCTGCCACAGCGGCAGCACCGGCACATCACCGGCGACGATGTCCTGAATGTCCGTCAGGCTGGTGGAGGCGGACAGCCGGTCCGCCTCACGGCGGGACTCCGGGATCAGGGTGTTGCGGATCTGGCTGTTGGCGTACGGCGAGCCGAGCGTGTTGTCGGCGTCGAGGAACGGCGCGAGGAAGTTGTCGGCGTCCGGGAAGTCCGGGAACCAGCCCATGCCGTAGACGTCGTAGTCGCCCTTCTTCTCGGCCGGGCGGAAGGTGTCCCAGGGAGTGCCCTTGATGCCGACGTCGAACAGGCCGCTGGAGTTCAGCTGGTCGCGCAGGACCTCGAACTCCTTCTTGGTGGCCGGGCCGTAGTGGTCGGTGGTGTAGTGCAGCGTCAGCTTCACCGGCGTGGTGATGTTCGCCCGGTTGAGCAGGGAACGGGCCTTGGTGACGTTCGGCTCGCCGTACTTGTTGAAGAACGAGTTGGAGTGGCCGGTGACGCTGGCCGGGACCAGCGAGTACAGCGGCTCGGCCTGGGTGCCGTAGACCTTGGAGACCAGGGCGCTGCGGTTGACGATCTGGGCCATCGCCTGGCGTACGGCCTTGGACTTCACCGTCGGGGCGTCGGTGTTGAAGCCCAGGTAGCGGATCTCCAGGCCGGGCATCTCGACGAGGTCGACGTCGGTGTCGGTGCCGCCCGAGAGCTTGCGGATCTGATCCGGCGACATGGCGCGGGTCATCAGGTCGATGTCGCCCTTGTCCAGTGCCTCGCCCATGGCGTCGGCGTCCTTGAAGGACACCATGTCGACCTTGTCGTTGTTCACCTTCAGGGTCCCCTTGTAGTCGGGGTTCTTGGTGAACTCGGCCTTGACCAGCTCGTTGTTCTCGACGTCGGCCTTGAGGGTGTACGGGCCGGAGCCCTCCAGGTCGAAGCCGTCGCGCAGCTTGTTCTTCGGGTAGTCGTCGGGGTCGACGATGCCGGCGACCGGGGTCGACAGCTTGTACGGGAAGGTCGCGTCGGCGGTCTTGAGGTGGAAGATGACCTCGCGGTCGCCCTGGGTCTCGACGGTGTCGATGGTGGACAGCAGCGCGAACACGCCGCTGTCGGCCTTGAGGGAGCGGGCGCGGTCGATGGAGTACTTCACGTCGGCCGCGGTGACAGCGTTGCCGTTGGAGAACTTCAGGCCGTCGCGCAGGGTGCAGGCGTAGCGCTCGTTGCCGGTGTCGGTGAAGCCGCACCGCTCGGCGGCCTCCGGTACCGGCTCGCCCTCGCCGCGCGGCTGGATCATCAGGGTCTGCACGGTCTGGCGCAGGATGTTCCAGGTGCCGACGTCGTAGGCGTAGGCCGGGTCGAGGGGCGCCGGGGCGTCCTTCGAGGCGGTGAACCGGTCCGTGGTACCGACAACGATCGCGTCGCTGTCGCTGCTCCCGCTGTCGGACCCTCCGCAGGCGGCGAGCACCGGCGCGAGCAGGCCGATCACGGCCGGCAGCACCAAAGTCTTGCGGTTCATGCTCGAGTTTCTCCAGAGCTGTCGACTCCGTGTACCCGGCATGCAGGGGTGGCGCAGCGGATCACGGGGGTGGGGCGATGTTCTCGCGACGAGGTTAGTCCGGGCCGGCAGGAGGGTTCGCAGCCACCGGAGTTGAGCACCCATCACGCTGTGGAACCGGGCGCGGACACACCGAAAACCCGACAGTGGAAGCTTTGGTACAGCGTTCCATCAATCGGGACACAAGGGCACGCCGACAGCCCCCTTGAGGGGGTGCACAGCACGCGCCGGATCGGTTGTCGACCCCGGAATGCGTGGGGAACGTCACACGCGTAAACGGGTGCGCAGGTACGGGAATTCGATCGTCCGGAGAGCTTCGAATTCGCCTTCGGAATTGCCGCCCTAACACCGCTGCACGCTGGGTGAACGCCTAGCGCATTTCCGTCATCAGACCGTGCAGAAATGTCAGGTCGACCTCTTCGAGGGAGGTGACGACCGTGCGGCGCAGGGCCGGGGCGATGGGGGCCACGGAGGGCACGGCCACGACCTGGCAGCCCGCGGCCTCGGCGGCGGCGACCCCGGTCGCGGTGTCCTCGATGACGGCGCACCGGGCCGGGTCCGCGCCGAGTCCGGCGGCGGCGGCCAGGTACGGATCGGGGTGGGGCTTGGTGCGCGGCACCTCGTCACCAGCAACCGTCAGGCGGAAGTGGTGGGCTCCGAGCGAGGTGAGCACCCGGTCGATGATGCGCCGGTGTGAGGCGGAGACGAGGGCTGTGGGGATCTCGTACTCGTACAGCTCGGCGAGCAGCCGGCCGGCGCCGGGCATCAGCGGCAGGGCGCGGTCGATGCGGTCCTCGAAGCCGTCGTTCAGGAGCACGGTGAGCTCGTCGAGGGGGATGTCGGCGCCGGTGGCCTCGATGAGGAACCCGGCGCTGCGGGTCATGGGGCCGCCGACCACGACATGGCGCCAGGACTCGTCGAGCGTGTGGCCGAGGGAGGCGAAGACCTCGACCTCGACGTCCCACCAGAAGCCCTCCGTGTCCACCAGCGTGCCGTCCATGTCGAGGAGCACGGCCTGCAGGGCCGACCCTTCGGCGGACCGGGTGCCGAGTGCGGGGACCGTACTGGTCATCCACGTACCTCCTTGAGGGACGGTCAGGCCGGCTCCCACGAAGGGAACCGGCCTGCGGTGGACCGACCAGTCTACGTCGTCCGTGAGCGAAGTGCCTCGTTCAGCGGCTGTGCCCCCGGGCACACCGTGGATACGCCGGGCGCCGCCGTGACGTGCACCGGCAAGAGCCGCTCAGCGGGCGTTGAAGTACTTCGCCTCCGGGTGGTGGATCACGATGGCGTCCGTGGACTGCTCGGGGTGCAGCTGGAACTCCTCGGACAGCTGGACGCCGATGCGCTCCGGCTGGAGCAGGTCGGCGATCTTGGCCCGGTCCTCCAGGTCGGGGCAGGCGCCGTAGCCGAGGGAGAAGCGGGCACCCCGGTACTTCAGCTCGAACATGCCCTGCATCTCGTCCGGGTCCTCGCCGGCGAAGCCGAGCTCGGAGCGCACGCGCGCGTGCCAGTACTCGGCGAGCGCCTCGGCCAGCTGCACGGACAGCCCGTGCAGTTCGAGGTAGTCCCGGTAGGCGTTGCCCTCGAAGAGCCGCGCGGTCTCCTCACCGATGCGCGAGCCGACGGTGACGACCTGGAGGCCGACGACGTCGGTCTCGCCGGACTCCTCCGGGCGGAAGAAGTCGGCCAGACACAGGCGGCGGCCCCGGCGCTGGCGCGGGAAGGTGAAGCGGGTGCGCTCGTTGCCCTGCTCGTCCAGGATGATCAGGTCGTCGTCCTTGGAGACGCACGGGAAGTAGCCGTAGACCACGGCCGCCTCCAGCAGGTTCTCCGTCTGGAGCCGGTCCAGCAGGCCGCGCAGCCGGGGCCGGCCCTCGTTCTCGACGAGTTCCTCGTACGACGGGCCCTCGCCGGTGCGGGCCTGCTTGAGGCCCCACTGGCCCTTGAACAGGGCGCCCTCGTCGAGCCAGCTCGCGTACTCCTTGAGCTGGATGCCCTTGATCACGCGGGTGCCGCGGAAGGGCGGGGTGGGCACGGGGTTGTCGGTGGCGACATCGGAGCGGACGTGCCCCTCCTCGGGGCGCTCCTCGACGGCGGCCGGGGCCGCGGCCCTGACCCGGCGCTGCTTGAGCTCGGGGAGCTTCGCGCCGGGCACGCCGCGCTTGACGCCGATGAGCGCGTCCATCAGGCGCAGCCCCTCGAAGGCGTCCCGGGCGTAGCGGACCTCGCCCTCGTAGATCTCGTGCAGGTCCTGCTCGACGTAGGCCCGGGTGAGCGCGGCGCCGCCGAGGATGACCGGGTAGCCGGAGGCCAGGCCGCGCTGGTTGAGCTCCTCCAGGTTCTCCTTCATGATCACCGTGGACTTCACCAGCAGTCCGGACATGCCGATCACGTCGGCCTTGTGCTCCTCGGCGGCTTCCAGGATCGCGGAGACCGGCTGCTTGATGCCGAGGTTGACGACGTTGTAGCCGTTGTTGGACAGGATGATGTCGACGAGGTTCTTGCCGATGTCGTGCACGTCGCCGCGCACGGTGGCGAGCACGATGGTGCCCTTGCCGGCCTCGTCGGTCTTCTCCATGTGCGGTTCGAGGTGGGCGACGGCCGTCTTCATGACCTCGGCGGACTGCAGGACGAACGGCAGCTGCATCTGGCCGGAGCCGAACAGCTCGCCGACGACCTTCATGCCGTCCAGCAGGGTCTCGTTGACGATGTCGAGCGCGGGCCGCTCCTGGAGGGCCTCGTCGAGGTCCGCTTCGAGGCCGTTCTTCTCGCCGTCGATGATGCGCCGCTTGAGTCGCTCGTCCAGCGGCAGGGCGGCCAGTTCCTCGGCCTTGCCGGCCTTGAGGGACTTGGCGGTGGCGCCCTCGAAGAGCTGCATGAGCTTCTGCAGTGGGTCGTAGCCCTCGGCGCGGCGGTCGTGGATGAGGTCCAGGGCCGTCTGGACCTCCTCCTCGCTGAAGCGGGCGATCGGCAGGATCTTGCTGGCGTGCACGATCGCCGAGTCCAGGCCCGCCTTGACGCACTCGTCGAGGAAGACGGAGTTCAGCAGGATGCGGGCGGCCGGGTTGAGGCCGAAGGAGATGTTGGACAGGCCGAGGGTGGTCTGCACCTTCGGGTGGCGCCGCTTCAGCTCGCGGATGCCCTCGATGGTGGCGATGCCGTCCTTGCGGGACTCCTCCTGGCCGGTGCAGATCGTGAAGGTCAGGCAGTCGACGAGGATGTCCTCCTCGTGGATGCCCCAGTTGCCGGTCAGGTCGTCGATGAGCCGTTCGGCGATCTCGACCTTCTTCTCGGCGGTGCGGGCCTGGCCCTCCTCGTCGATGGTCAGCGCGATCAGGGCCGCGCCGTGCTCCTGGGCGAGGGCCGTGACCTTGGCGAAGCGGGACTCGGGGCCGTCGCCGTCCTCGTAGTTGACCGAGTTGATCACCGCGCGGCCGCCGAGCTTCTCCAGACCGGCCCGGACGACGTCGACCTCGGTGGAGTCCAGCACGATCGGCAGCGTGGAGGCGGTGGCGAAGCGGCCGGCCAGTTCCTCCATGTCGGCGACGCCGTCGCGGCCGACGTAGTCCACGCACAGGTCGAGCATGTGCGCGCCCTCGCGGATCTGGTCGCGGGCCATCTCCACGCAGTCGTCCCAGCGGCCCTCCAGCATGGCCTCGCGGAACTTCTTCGAGCCGTTGGCGTTGGTGCGCTCGCCGATGGCCAGGTAGGAGGTGTCCTGCCGGAACGGCACCGACTGGTACAGGGAGGCCGCGCCCGGCTCGGGCTGCGGAGCGCGCTCGGTCGGGGCGGTGTCCCGGACGCGTTCGACCAGCTGACGCAGGTGCTCGGGGGTCGTGCCGCAGCAGCCGCCGACGAGGGAGAGGCCGTAGTCCCGGACGAAGGTGCCCTGCGCCTCGGCCAGCTCGGGCGCGGTCAGCGGGTAGTGCGCGCCGTCCTTGGTCAGCACCGGCAGGCCCGCGTTCGGCATGCAGGACAGCGGGATGCGCGAGTGCCGGGACAGGAAGCGCAGGTGCTCGCTCATCTCGGCGGGGCCCGTGGCGCAGTTCAGACCGATCATGTCGATGCCGAGCGGCTCCAGCGCGGTCAGGGCCGCGCCGATCTCGGAGCCGAGCAGCATGGTGCCGGTCGTCTCGACGGTCACGGAGACGATCAACGGGACGGAGTGGCCGGTGGCCTCCATGGCCCGGCGGGCGGCGATGACGGAGGCCTTGGTCTGGAGGAGGTCCTGCGTGGTCTCCACGAGCAGCGCGTCAGCGCCGCCCGCGAGCAGGCCCTCGGCGTTCTGCTGGTAGGCGTCTCGGATGGCCCCGAAGGTGGTGTGGCCGAGGGTGGGCAGCTTGGTGCCGGGTCCCATCGAGCCGAGCACCCAGCGCTGTCGCCCGGTGCTGAGGGTGAACTCGTCGGCCACCTCGCGGGCGATCCGGGCGCCGGCCTCGGACAGCTCGGTGACGCGCTCGGGGATGTCGTACTCGCCGAGGGCGGTGAGGTTGGCGCCGAAGGTGTTGGTCTCCACGCAGTCCACACCGGCGCCGAAGTACTCGGCGTGGACCGAACGGACGATGTCCGGCCGCGTCACGTTGAGGATCTCGTTGCAGCCCTCGAGGTTCTCGAAGTCCTCGAGGGTGGGGTCCTGCGCCTGGAGCATGGTGCCCATGGCTCCGTCGGCCACGACCACTCGGGTGGCCAGGGCTTCTCGGAACGCGGACACGCGGGCCCGGCTGTCTGTGGAAGGGGTCGGCGGCAACGCGGCCATGAAAGAGGCTCCCTCGAATGCGACGGCTGTCGGCTTTGCGGCCTCCCGGGCAGCCACGGGGCATCCGGGGAAGGGCGCACCGCGCCAGCGTAACCGGGAGTGGGCTTGGATGGGCAGGGCGTCCACGGGGCGGACTCCGGTGGCATCGGATCGGCCGACCGGGTGACGCGTCGGTCATCCCGGCGCAACAAATGGGGACCAGCCATTAGCGGGAGGTCGACATCGACCGGTAGTGTTCGACATTGCCGAACGAGGGCTGTGGTGACGCTCGTCGGCGGTCGAAGGGGACGGAGGCAGTACGGCGATGGCACGGAACATCCAGTCGCTCGAACGGGCGGCCGCGATGCTGCGGCTGCTCGCGGGCGGCGAGCGGCGGCTCGGCCTGTCGGACATCGCCTCGTCGCTGGGCCTGGCCAAAGGCACCGCCCACGGCATCCTGCGCACCCTCCAGCAGGAGGGCTTCGTGGAGCAGGACGACGCCTCCGGGCGCTATCAGCTGGGCGCGGAGCTGCTACGCCTGGGCACCACCTACCTCGATGTGCACGAGCTGCGGGCCCGCGCCCTGGTGTGGGCCGACGACCTGGCCCGCTCCAGCGGCGAGAGCGTCTACCTGGGCGTCCTGCACCAGCAGGGCGTGCTGATCGTGCACCACGTCTTCCGGCCCGACGACAGCCGGCAGGTCCTGGAGATCGGGGCCATGCAGCCGCTGCACTCCACGGCCCTGGGCAAGGTGCTGTCCGCCTACGACCCGGTGGCGCACAGCGAGGCCCTGGAGGCCGACCGCAAGGCGTTCACCGACCGGACGGTGTGCGAGCCGGAGGGCTTCGAGCACATCCTCGACGTCACGCGCGCGCGTGGGTACGCGGCGGACGTGGAGGAGACCTGGGAGGGCGTGGCGTCCATCGCCGCCCCCATCCACGACCGGCGGCGCATGCCGGTCGGCGCGGTGGGCATCACGGGCGCCGTGGAGCGGCTGTGCCGGCCCGACGACGAGGGAGCACTGCGGCCGGAGCTCATCGCGGCCGTACGGGACTGCGCCCGCGCGGTCTCGAGAGACCTGGGCGCCGGGCGGTTCTGAGGGCACACCAGCGGACCGGGGCGTCGTACGGCGTTCCGGTCCTCGGCATGTCCGCGCTCACCTGCGGCAAAGATCACCGAGTCGGCGGCGATCAGTAACGATCAGATTTTCGAGTCCACAGCCCTTGACGTGCTCGTAACGCCGAAGCAAGACTCCCGTCCATCGGTCGACATTGTCGAACAGCTACCGGCAATACGCGCTAGAGTGTGACAACGCCAGGCCGGTATCGAACTTCCCTGGACGTAGGACAAAGGAGTCGCGGGTGTCCAGCTCCGACATCTTCATCGGCGAGACCATCGGTACCGCCATACTCATCCTCCTCGGCGGCGGCGTCTGTGCCGCCGTCACGCTGAAGGCCTCCAAGGCACGCAACGCCGGCTGGCTCGCCATCACCTTCGGGTGGGGCTTCGCGGTGCTCACGGCGGTCTACACCTCGGCGCCGCTGTCCGGCGCCCATCTGAACCCGGCCGTGACGCTGGCCATCGCCATCAAGGACGGCGACTGGAAGAACGTCCCGGTCTACTGGGCCGGCCAGCTCCTCGGCGCCATGATCGGTGCCGCTCTGGTCTGGGTCGCTTATTACGGTCAGTTCCACGCGCACCTCACCGACCGCGAGATAGTGGGCGGCCCGGGTGCGCAGGACACCACTGCCAAGGCCGTCGAGGCCCAGGAGAAGGGCGCCGGCCCCGTGCTGGGCGTCTTCTCCACCGGCCCCGAGGTCCGTGTCGCCTGGCAGAACGTGGCGACGGAGGTCATCGGCACCATCGTGCTGGTTCTCGCCGTGCTCACTCAGGGCCTGAACGACAAGGGCAACGGCCTGGGCAACCTGGGCGCCCTGATCACCGCGCTCGTCGTGGTCTCCATCGGCCTGTCTCTCGGCGGCCCGACGGGGTACGCGATCAACCCGGCCCGTGACCTCGGCCCGCGCATCGTGCACGCCCTGCTGCCACTGCCCAACAAGGGCGGCTCCGACTGGGGCTACGCCTGGGTCCCCGTGGTGGCTCCGCTGATCGGCGGCGCCATCGCGGCGGGCATCTACAACGTCGCATTCGCCTAGGAGCGATTCCCCGCCCTGTCGGGAAACTTCCAGCACGCGCCGTACGTAAAGCCCCATAAACCCGGAATTACCAGGAGCACACAGTGACCGACGCGCACACCGCCGGCCCGTTCATCGCCGCCATCGACCAGGGCACGACCTCCAGCCGCTGCATCGTCTTCGACCGCGACGGCCGGATCGTCTCCGTCGACCAGAAGGAGCACGAGCAGATCTTCCCGAAGCCGGGCTGGGTCGAGCACAACGCCACCGAGATCTGGACGAACGTCCAGGAGGTCGTCGCCGGGGCCATCGAGAAGGCCGGCATCACCCGCGACGACATCAAGGCCATCGGCATCACCAACCAGCGCGAGACGACCGTGCTGTGGGACAAGAACACCGGTGAGCCCGTCCACAACGCCATCGTCTGGCAGGACACCCGCACCGACGCCCTCTGCCGCGAGCTCGGCCGCAACGTCGGCCAGGACCGCTTCCGCCGTGAGACGGGCCTGCCGCTCGCCTCCTACTTCGCCGGCCCCAAGGCCCGCTGGCTGCTCGACAACGTCGAGGGCCTGAAGGAGCGCGCCGAGGCGGGCGACATCCTCTTCGGCACCATGGACACCTGGGTCATCTGGAACCTGACCGGTGGTACCGACGGCGGCAAGCACGTCACGGACGTCACCAACGCCTCGCGCACGATGCTCATGAACCTGCACACCATGCAGTGGGACGAGAAGATCTGCGAGTCCATCGGCGTCCCGCAGCAGATCCTGCCCGAGATCCGCTCCTCCGCCGAGGTCTACGGTGAGATCACCGGCGGGAAGCTGGGCGACCTGCTCGGCGGCATCCCGGTCGCCTCCGCGCTCGGCGACCAGCAGGCGGCCCTGTTCGGCCAGACCTGTTTCGCCGAGGGCGAGACCAAGTCGACCTACGGCACCGGCACCTTCATGGTGATGAACACCGGTGACAAGATCATCAACTCCTACAGCGGCCTGCTGACGACGGTCGGCTACAAGATCGGCGACCAGAAGACGGTCTACGCCCTGGAGGGCTCGATCGCGGTCACCGGTTCGCTGGTGCAGTGGATGCGCGACCAGATGGGCCTGATCTCCACCGCCGCCGAGATCGAGACCCTCGCCCTGTCGGTCGAGGACAACGGCGGCGCCTACTTCGTGCCGGCCTTCTCCGGCCTGTTCGCCCCGTACTGGCGCTCCGACGCCCGCGGTGTGATCGCCGGCCTCACCCGGTACGTCACCAAGGCGCACCTCGCGCGCGCCGTCCTGGAGGCCACCGCCTGGCAGACGCGGGAGATCGCCGACGCCATGACGAAGGACTCCGGCGTGGAGCTTGCCGCCCTCAAGGTCGACGGCGGCATGACCTCCAACAACCTGCTGATGCAGACCCTCGCCGACTTCGTGGACGCCCCCGTGGTGCGCCCGATGGTCGCCGAGACCACCTGCCTCGGCGCCGCCTACGCCGCCGGTCTCGCCGTCGGCTTCTGGAACAGCACCGACGACCTGCGCGCCAACTGGCGCCGGGCCGCCGAGTGGACCCCCCGCATGGACGCGGACACCCGCGCCCGTGAGTACAAGAACTGGCTCAAGGCCGTCGAGCGGACCATGGGCTGGCTCGAGGACGAGGAGTAAGAAACAGCATGACCACCAAGTCCACCCTGCAGTCCGTGCCTGCCCTGGGGACGCACCCGGCCTCCGGCTCGAACCCGAGCCGAGCCGAGACCAGGGAGCAGCTTTCCAAGGCGTCGTACGACCTTCTCGTGATCGGCGGCGGCATCCTGGGCATCTCCACCGCCTGGCACGCCGCGCAGTCCGGCCTCAGGGTGGCTCTGGTGGACGCCGGCGACTTCGCCGGCGCCACGTCCTCCGCCTCCTCCAAGCTGCTCCACGGCGGTCTGCGCTACCTGCAGACCGGCGCCGTGAAGCTGGTCGCGGAGAACCACTTCGAGCGCCGTGCGGTCTCCCGCCAGGTGGCTCCCCACCTGGCGAACCCGCTCACGTTCTACCTCCCCGTGTACAAGGGCGGGCCGCACGGCGCGGCGAAGCTCGGGGCGGGCGTCTTCGCCTACTCCGCGCTCTCCGCGTTCGGTGACGGCGTCGGGCACCTGCTGTCGCCGGCCAAGGCCGCGCAGGACGTGCCCGAGCTGCGCACCGAAAACCTCAAGGCCGTCGCCGTCTACGGCGACGACCAGATGAACGACGCGCGCATGGCGTTGATGACGGTCCGCGGGGCCGTCGAGGCGGGCGCGGTCGTCCTCAACCACGCCGAGGTGACGGGCCTGCGCTTCACCCAGGGCCGGGTCACCGGCGCCGAGCTGAAGGACCGGCTGTCCGGTGACGAGTTCGGCGTCAGCGCCCGGCTGGTGCTGAACGCGACCGGCCCGTGGGTCGACCACCTGCGCAAGCTGGAGGACCCGAACGCGGCGCCGTCCATCCGCCTGTCGAAGGGCGCGCACCTGGTCCTCAAGCGCACCTCCCCCTGGAAGGCCGCGCTCGCGACCCCGATCGACAAGTACCGCATCACCTTCGCCCTCCCCTGGGAGGACATGCTGCTGCTCGGCACCACCGACGAGGAGTTCGAGGGCGACCCGGCGGACGTCTCGGTCACCGAGAAGGACATAGCCCAGATCCTCGACGAGGCCGCCTTCTCGGTCCGGGACCAGCAGCTGGACCGCGACCTGATCACCTACGCCTTCGCGGGCCTGCGGGTGCTGCCGGGCGGCCCCGGCGACACCTCCAAGGCCAAGCGCGAGACGGTCGTCACCGAGGGCAAGGGCGGCATGCTGTCCGTCGCGGGCGGCAAGTGGACCACCTTCCGCCACATCGGCCGGACGATCATGAAGAAGCTGGAGGCGCTGCCGGGCCACCCGCTGGGCGACGACTTCGAGCCGATCAGCGCGCTGCCGAAGAAGCTGCCGCTGCCCGGCATCGCCAACCCCCGCGCGGTGGCCCACCGGCTGCTCACCGACCGGCCGGCGCCGGGCCCGCGCATGGCGGCGGACACGGCCAAGCACCTGGCCACGCACTACGGTTCGCTGGCGTTCGACATCGCCCGCATGGCCAACGAGAGCCCCGAGCTCGCCGAGCGCGTCCACCCCGACGCCCCGGAGATCTGGGCGCAGGTCGTCTGGGCCCGGGACCACGAGTGGGCCGAGACGCAGGACGACGTGCTGCGCCGCCGCACGACGCTGACGATCCGCGGCCTCGCCACGGACGACATCCGCGCCAAGGTGCAGGACGTGCTCGACAAGAAGTAGGCACGGGTACGGGGGGACCCCATCCCGGCAGGGGCGGCTCCATGCCGACGGAGCCGCCCCTGCCGCGTTCCCGTGCCCGCATAATGACCTGATACGTCGGAGGTCTTAAACGCACAGGGAGGCCGCCATGGCAGTCACCGACGAGGCGATCGAGAAGATCAAAGGGATGATCGTCTCCGGCGCGCTGCGCCCGGGCGACCGGCTGCCCAAGGAGAGCGAACTCGCCGCCGACCTGGGGTTGTCGCGCAACTCCCTGCGGGAGGCCGTGCGCGCCCTGTCGCTGATCCGGATCCTCGACGTACGGCAGGGCGACGGCACCTACGTCACCAGCCTCGACCCGCAACTCCTGCTGGAGGCGATGAGCTTCGTCGTCGACTTCCACCGCGACGACACGGTGCTGGAGTTCCTCGCCGTACGCCGCATCCTGGAGCCGGCGGCGACCGCCATGGCGGCGCTGCGGATCAGCGAGCAGCAACTGGACGCGCTCGCCGCCCAGCTGGACAGGCTCGGCGACACCCCGTCCGTGGAGGACCTCGTCGCCTGCGACCTGGAGTTCCACCGGGGCATCGTGCAGAGCTCGGGCAACTCCGTGCTGTGCTCGCTGCTCGACGGTCTGTCAGGCCCCACGACCCGGGCACGGATCTGGCGCGGCCTCACCCAGGAGGACGCCGTCGCCCGCACCCTGCGCGAGCACCGCGCGATCCTGGCCGCCCTGCGCGACCGGGACCCCGAGGCGGCGCGCTCGTGGGCGACCGTCCACGTCGCGAGTGTGGAGCAGTGGCTGCGCTCCACGCTGTGACCAGGGCCTCACGGACTGCTCGGACGCATCCGGGGTGTTCAGGGGCGGATCACGGGGCAGTGATGGGTCACTCCCCCTGCAAGGGGGCTGCGGGCGCCCCCGCGGCACGCCGTAAGGTTGGGTGGTCAAGCGAGGGCACGTCGGAAGGAGGCGCTGGGTGATCGAGCTCGAGGGGGTTCCCGAGCTGGTCGACCCGGTCATGGTGGCCGCGTTCGAGGGCTGGAACGATGCCGGCGACGCCGCCTCCACCGCGGTCGCGCATCTGAACCGGGAATGGAAGGGCGAGGTGTTCGCGGCGCTGGACGCCGAGGACTACTACGACTTCCAGGTCAACCGCCCCACGGTGTTCATGGAAGCGGGCGTCCGCAAGATCACCTGGCCCACGACCAGGCTGTCGGTGGTCCGGGTCGGCGGTGAGAAGCCGCGCGATCTCGTCCTCGTCCGGGGCATCGAACCGTCCATGCGGTGGCGCTCGTTCTGCAACGAACTGCTGGGCTTCGCGCACGAACTGGGGGTGGAACTGGTGGTCGTCCTGGGCGCCCTGCTCGGCGACACCCCGCACACCCGGCCGGTTCCGATCAGCGGCACGACGTCCGACCCGGACCTGGCCCGCCGCATGGACCTGGAGGAGACCAAGTACGAGGGCCCCACGGGCATCGTCGGCGTCCTCCAGGAGGCCTGCACGCACGCGGGTGTCCCGGCCGTCTCACTGTGGGCCGCGGTGCCGCACTACGTGTCGCAGCCGCCGAACCCGAAGGCCACCCTGGCGCTGCTGAACCGCCTGGAGGACCTGATCGACGTGCGCATCCCGCTGGGCGAGCTGCCGGAGGACGCGCGCGCCTGGCAGGTCGGCGTGGACCAGCTGGCCGCCGAGGACAGCGAGGTCGCCGAGTACGTCCAGTCGCTGGAGGAGGCCCGGGACACCGCCGAGCTGCCGGAGGCGTCCGGCGAAGCGATCGCCCGGGAGTTCGAACGCTACCTGCGGCGCCACGACGGCGGCGGGCCGCCAGCGCCCGGCGGTCACGCCACGGCCGACGGCAGCGACAGCACGTCGTACCTGCGGGACAACCCCAGCGGCCGCACCCGCCCGCCGAAGCCGCCGAAGCCGGGCACGGACGACGACGAGTCGTCGGAGGACTGAGGCGAAGCACCGCGCTGCGCCGCACCGCACGCACGTCACAGGGGCGTCTCCCGGCCGGGAGACGCCCCTGTCGTGTGTTCGACTGCTACAGCGCTACGCCCAGCAGCGCGTCCACGGCCCGGGAGACCACCCCGGGCGCGCCGATGTCCGTGCCGCCGCCGCGCTCCTGGAGCGCGACCCAGCGGTCGACCGCGGCGAGTGCGGCGGGGGCGTCCAGGTCGTTCGCCAGGGCCTCGCGGATCTCGTCGACGAGGGCCTCCGCCGGCGGCCCGTCGGGCCGGGACACGGCGGCCCGCCAGCGGCCGAGCCGTGCGACGGCGTCCCGGAGAACCTGGTCGGTGTACTCCCAGTCGGCGCGGTAGTGGTGGGAGAGCAGCGTGAGCCGGATCGCGGCCGGGTCGACGCCGTCCTGCCGGAGCTTGGAGACGAAGACCAGATTGCCCTTGGACTTGGACATCTTCTCGCCGTCCAGGGCGACCATGCCGGCGTGCACGTACGCCTTGGCCATGGGGAACTCGCCGGTGAGGGCCTGGGCGTGCGAGGCGCCCATCTCGTGGTGCGGGAAGGCGAGGTCGGAGCCGCCGCCCTGGATGTCGAAGCCCATGCCGAGGTGGTCGAGGGCGATGGCCACGCACTCGATGTGCCAGCCGGGGCGTCCGCGCCCGAGCGATCCGCCGTCCCAGCTGGGCTCGCCCTCGCGGGCCGCCATCCACAGCATCGGGTCGAGCGGGTTCTTCTTGCCGGGGCGCTCCGGGTCGCCGCCGCGCTCGGCGGACAGCAGCCGCATCGCAGCGGCGTCGAGGTTCGAGACCTTGCCGAAGTGCGGGTCGGACTCGACGGAGAAGTAGACGTCCCCCTCCAGCTCGTAGGCAGCGCCGACGTCCCGGAGCCGCTCGACGAGCGGGACGATCCCGGGTATGGCCTCGACGGCGCCTATGTACTGCCGGGGCGGCAGCATCCGCAGGGCCGTCATGTCCTCGCGGAAGAGGGCCGTCTCCTTCTCGGCGAGCGCGGCCCAGTCGACGCCGTCGCGCTCCGCCCGCTCCAGGAGCGGATCGTCGACGTCGGTGACGTTCTGGACGTAGTGAACCTGGCGCTTGGTGTCGAGCCACACGCGCTGAACGAGGTCGAACGCGTTGTAGGTCGCCGCGTGTCCCAGGTGCGTGGCGTCGTACGGGGTGATGCCACAGACGTAGATACGGGCGACGGGACCGGGGTCGAGGGTGACGAGGCCGCCGGTCGCGGTGTCGTGGATCCTCAGGTCGCGGCCCTGACCAGGCAGGGCGGGGACCTCGGAAGCGGGCCAGGCATGCATGCCTTGAGCCTAACCGGACTGAAGTTCCAGATACGAATGGGAGCGGGCCACACGACCGAGAAGGCGCTCTTGCGGTGATCCGGCGACCGTGCTGCTACACGGGTGGCCAGGGGATCGCCGGCCATTCCCCGCTCGGCTCCGGGTGGGTCCCCGAGGCGAGCAGCGCTCCGACCCGCGCCCGGGTGGCGTCGATCTCCGCCCCGGTGATCAGCGGTTCGAGCCGCGTGGTGAGCGTCCCGCCCTCCGCCAAACCCTTCCTGAGGCCTTCGAGGACGTCGACGGCCTCCCGGGTGAGGGGCTCCCCCGCCCAGCCCCACAGCAGCGTCCGCAGCTTGTTCTCGGCGTTGAAGGTGACGCCGTGGTCGATGCCGTAGAGCCGCCCCTCACCGGTGGGCAGCAGGTGACCGCCCTTGCGGTCGGCGTTGTTGATGACCGCGTCGAGGACCGCGAGCCGTCGCAGCCGTTCGTCGTCGGCGTGCACGAGCAGCGCGGTGCGACCCTCGCCGACCTCGGCGAAGCCGATCGCCTTCCAGCCCGGCTCGGGTTCCTCGCCGTCGACCAGGGCGAGCAGTTCCGCCTCGGGCGTCACCTCGACCCACAGCTGGCACATGCCCTCGCCGTAGGGCCCCTCGCGCAGCACGGTGGGCGGTACGAGGCTCCAGCCGGTCGCCTCGGAGACCTCGTACGCGGCGACCTCGCGCTGGGCCAGCGTCCCGTCGGGGAAGTCCCACAGGGGCCGCTCTCCCGCGACCGGCTTGTAGATGCAGGCCGCGTCCTCGCCGTCGTGGGACACCGTGCAGTACAGGGCCGCGTTGGAGGCCTCGCGGATGCGTCCGCGTACGGTCAGTTCGCCGCGGGCGAGCAGCTCGGCGGCGTTCGCGGGAGGCGTCACGCTCCGCGGCGGTATCCGTTCTGGCGCGGACATACGTGTCCTTCCGGGTCGAGCGGGAGGCTGCACAGCGGGCACGGCGGCCGTCCGGCGTTGACGACGTCGAGGGCGCGCTTGGCGAAGGCCCTGGCCTGCGTGCCGGTGAGCCGGACCCGCAGCATCGGCGGCCCGTTCTCCTCGTCCTGGAGCAGCCGCTCCTCGGCCTCGGCGAGGTCCTCCTCGTTTTCCGCGTCCAGCTCCACGAGCGCCTGCGCCTCGACGATCATGAGCTGCTCGTCGCCGTCCCAGGCGAGCGCCATGGTGCCGACCCGGAACTCCTCCTCGATGGGGGTGTCCAGCGGTGCGGTGTCGGTGTCCGAGGGGGCGACTGCGGGGACGTGGGCGCTGCCGCCGCTACGGCGTACGACCTCGTCGAGCAGTTCGTCCATGCGCTCGGCGAGGGCGGCGACCTGGGTCTTCTCCAGGGCCACGCTGGTCACCCGGGAGCCGGCGGAGGCCTGGAGGAAGAACGAACGGCGCCCGGGCAGTCCGACCGTACCGGCCACGAAGCGCTCCGGATGGTCGTAGAGGAACACCTGACGGGACACGTCCTGTCTCCATTGGAATCGTGGGAACCGTGTGACCACGGCACTGCTGCGACCGCTTCACCCTACTGCGGTGAACGATCACGGTGCGCCCGCACCACCCCCGACTTCGGCCTCGCCGCCCGGCGCCTCCTCGCGCGGCACGAGGGACGTGAAGTCACCGGTGTCGCCGAGCCGTACGAGAAACGGCCGCAGTCGTGTGTAGCGGATCGCGGTGATGGAACACGGTTCGACGGAAATCCGCTGGAAGAGGTCCAGGTGAAGCCCGAGCGCGTCCGCGACGAGCGACTTGATGATGTCGCCGTGCGAGCACATGAGGTAGACGGCGTCGGCGCCGTGGTCGCGCTCCACGCGCGCGTTCCACTCGCGTACGGCCTCGGCGGCACGCGTCTGCATGGACCGCATGGACTCCCCGCCGGGGAAGGCCGCCGCGGAGGGGTGCGCCTGCACGACCTCCATCAGGGGCTCGTCCTTGAGCTCGGCGAGCTTGCGCCCCGACCAGTCGCCGTAGTGGCACTCGCCGATACGTTCGTCGGTGTGCGGGCTCAGCCGCGGCCGGGCGTCGAGAAGGGGCTGGATCGTCTCCTGGCAGCGCTGGAGCGGGCTGGTGACGATTTCGGAGAGAGGCACTTCGGCCAGCCGCCCGGGCAGCGCGGCGGCCTGCGCGGCGCCGCGCTCGTCGAGGGCGACACCGGGCGTCCAGCCGGCGAGCAGCCCCTCGGTGTTGGCGGTGGAGCGTCCGTGCCTGACCAGGATCAGCGTGGGCATGCGCTCCAGCGTAGGCGCACGCACGCGTGCGGTGTCGTTCGAGTGACGGGAGACTCGTTTCGTGATCGTCGACTGTGCCATCTATCGCGACGGACAACGGACGGAAGGCCCCGAGGACCTCTCCGACGCCCTGGGGGACGCCCGCACGGCGGGCGGCTTCGTGTGGATCGGGCTGCACGAGCCGACGGAGGACGAGTTCGACCATGTGACCCAGGAGTTCGGGCTGCACCCGCTGGCCGTCGAGGACGCCCTCAAGGCCCATCAACGGCCCAAGCTGGAGGTGTACGACGACTCGCTCTTCGTGGTGCTCAAGCCGGTGGCGTACGAGCCGCAGAGCGACACCGTGTCCTCGGGCGAGATCATGATCTTCCTGGGCGACTCGTTCGTGGTGACCGTCCGGCACGGCGAGGGCTCCCCGCTCAAGGCCGTACGTCACCGGCTGGAGCGGGAGCCGGAGCTGCTGGGCAAGGGCCCCACGGCCGTGCTGTACGCGGTCGCCGACGCCACCGTCGACCACTACCTGGACGTGGCGACCGAGTTGCAGACGGACCTGGAGGGCCTGGAGGCGGAGGTCTTCTCGCCGGACGGTGGTGGCTCCCGCAACACGGCATCGCGGATCTACGACTTCAAGCGGCAGGTCCTGGAGTTCCGCCGGGCGACCGGACCGCTGGCCCCGCCGATGAGCCGACTGGCGGGCACGGCGTCGACCGGCGTGACCGTGCCGTTCGTGGACGACCGGGCCCGGCCGTTCTTCCGCGACGTCAATGACCACCTCACGCGCGTGAACGAGTCCGTGGAGAACCTGGACCGGCTGGTGTCGGACATCCTCTCGGCGCATCTCGCGCAGATGAGCGTCCGGCAGAACGACGACATGCGGAAGATCTCCGCGTGGGCGGCCATGGCCGCGATCCCCACGATGTTCGCGGGGATCTACGGCATGAACTTCGAGCACATGCCCGAACTGCGCTACGGCTGGTCCTATCCGGCCCTGATGGCCCTGATGGCCGTCCTGGAGGTCATGGTCTTCCGGCTGTTCAAGCGCCGGGGATGGCTGTAGCGGGACCGGGTCAGGCGAACTCGGGTTCCGGGGTCGCGGGGCCGCCGAGGGCGTTGCGGCGCTCGGGCGGCGCCAGTGACACCATCCGGCGCCAGCCGCCCATGCGTTCATAGGCGTACATCGCGTGGATCCCCGCCACCAGCACCGCCGACTTGGCCTTGGACCAGCCGAGGATGCGGCCCATGTGCGCCATCACGGCGAGGCTGACGTCACGGTAGATCCGGATCTCGGCGAGCGCGCACTCGCGCAGGGTGCGCTGGATGACCCGGCCGTGGCCCGCGTAGGCGAAGCGCAGCAGCTCCTCGTGGCAGTAGGCGAGGTGGTTGTCCTCGTCGCCCGAGATCTGCTTGACCGCGCGGCCGATGTCCGGGTGGTCGGCGAAGTGCTTGCGGAGCAGGTCCATCTGCTCGGAGGCGCGCTGCTCGGTGACCCTGCTGTGCGAGAGGTAGGTGACGATGTCCCGGACCGCGAGCCGCTCGTCGCGCTTCAGCTGCTCGTGCGCGAGGCCGATGCCGTTCTTCTCCAGGAGCATGGTGTAGTCGGTCTCGGGCGGGACCGGGACGGGGTCGAGGCCACGCTTCTTCAGCAGAGCGTTGAAGATCCGGCCGTGCTTGTCCTCGTCGGCGCCGTGCCTGCTGATCTTGGGGGCGAGTTCCCGCTCGGCCTCGGGCACGAGTGCGGCGATGCGGGCGTTCTCCCAGCCGCCCTGGGACTCGCCGCTCGCGGCGATGGAGCAGAACAGGGCGAAGGACTCGTCATTGTCGAGGATCTCCTGGAACAGACTCTTGGCCGAAAGCATCGTGGGCACCTCTCCCGCGCGCGTGGGCGTACTGCGGCGTTCCGCAGGGTTCCGCGAACAACGAGTCAAGTGCGGGGTGGAGGGCGCTGCAACAGGTGTGAGGGACAACTCCGCCGAATGGAGGACGCGGGGCCACGACGGCCGGGCCGGAGAAGAGGCGGCGGTGCCGTAACCGCGGGCGGCCCCGGCGCGTTGTTCCGCGTGACGGCCGTGGCGGGGAAGACCCCCGAGCCCCCACCACGGCCGCTGAAACTTCCCTCTGTGTCCTGCTGCGGACCTACGCGAGTCCGGCGCGCTCCAGGGCCTCCGTGCCGGCCCTGAGGGACGCGAGCCGCTCGTCGAGCGTGAAGCCCGCCGGTGCGAGGGACAGGGTGGTGACCCCGGCGGCGGCGTAGGCCTTCATCCGGTCCGCGATCCGGTCGACGGAGCCGAGCAGGGTCGTCTTGTCGATCAGGTCGTGCGGCACGGCGGCCGCGGCGCCCTGCTTGTCGCCGGAGAGGTACTTGCTCTGGATCTCGGCGGCCTGCTGCTCGTAGCCCATGCGCTGGGCGAGCTGGTTGTAGAAGTTCTGCTTGGGGCTGCCCATGCCGCCGACGTACAGCGCGGTGTAGGGACGGAAGGTGTCGGCCAGCGCGGCCACGTCCTTGTCGTCGCCGACGGCGAGCGGCAGGGTCGGGCAGACGTCGAACCCGTCGAGCGTCTTGCCGGCCTTCTCGCGCCCGGCGCGCAGGTGCGTGATCGTGGTGTCCTCGAGGTGCTCGGCGGACGGGAAGATCAGCAGGGCGCCGTCGGCGATCTCGCCGGTCTGCTCGAGGTTCTTCGGGCCGATCGCGGCGATGTACAGCGGGATGTGCTCACGCTGCGGGTGCACGGTCAGCTTGATCGGCTTGCCCGGGCCGCCGGGCAGGGGCAGCGTCCAGTGCTGTCCCTCGTAGGACAGCCGCTCGCGGGTCATGGCCTTGCGGACGATCTCGACGTACTCGCGGGTGCGGGCGAGCGGCTTGTCGAACTTCACGCCGTACCAGCCCTCGGAGACCTGCGGGCCGGAGACGCCGAGGCCGAGGCGGAAGCGGCCGCCGGAGAGGGAGTCGAGGGTGGCGGCCGTCATCGCCGTCATCGCGGGCTGACGGGCCGGGATCTGGAAGATGGCGGAGCCCACGTCGATGCGCTCGGTCTGTGCGGCGACCCAGCTCAGTACGGTGGCGGCGTCGGAGCCGTAGGCCTCGGCGGCCCAGCAGACGGCGTACCCGAGCCGGTCGGCTTCCTGGGCGACGGCCAGATTGTCCGCGTCCATTCCGGCACCCCAGTAGCCGAGGTTGATACCGAGCTGCATGCCAACATCCCCTTACTGATCAGTAACGTTCTTGTGCGGGCACCTTAGCGCGCGGGCCGGGGGAGGTACACGGCCACAGCCGGCCGGCTGTCCAGATGCGTGAACAGAAATCATGTTCGCGACCATTGACGCGTCCAGAGCAAGTCCCTACCTTCACCGTGGAAAGCGCTTTCCGCACTCATCTTCCGACGACGGACGGAGAGGCAAGGATGAAGCGAACACTCCCCCTGGGGCTCCCGGCGGCGCTGGCCACACTGACCCTGGCGGCGACGGGCACGCTCGTGGCGATGCCCGAGGCATCGGCCGCGACCGGCGGCGTCACCGGCTACGCGGCCCAGAACGGCGGGACCACCGGCGGTGCCGGAGGCCAAACGGTCCGGGCGACCACGGGAACGGCGATCCACCAGGCGCTGTGCGGCCGGGCGAGCACGAGCACCCCGATCACCATCGAGGTCACCGGGACCATCAACCACGCCAACACCAAGAAGGTGTCGGGAGGCGGCTGCGACACCGCGGACGGCGTGATCGAACTCAAGAAGGTCAGCAACGTGACCCTCGTCGGGGTCGGCAGCGGCGCCCTCTTCGACCAACTGGGCATCCACATCCGCGAATCGACGAACATCATCGTCCAGAACGTGACCGTGCGGAACGTCAAGAAGTCGGGCTCCCCCACGTCCAACGGCGGAGACGCCATCGGCATCGAACGCGACGTCCGCAACGTCTGGATCGATCACACGACCCTGGAGGCGTCGGGCGGCGAGTCGCAGGGCTTCGACGGACTGTTCGACATCAAGGACAACACCCAGTACGTCACCCTGTCCTACAGCGTCCTGCGCAACTCCGGCCGGGGCGGCCTGGTCGGCAACAGCGAGAGCGACCGCTCCAACGGCTACATCACGTACCACCACAACCGGTACGAGAACATCGACTCGCGCGCCCCGTTGCTGCGCGGCGGCATCGCGCACCTCTACAACAACCACTACGTGCGTCTCAACGAGTCCGGCATCAACTCCCGGGCCGGCGCCCGCGCCAAGGTGGACAACAACTACTTCGAGGACTCCAAGGACGTGCTCGGCACCTTCTACACCGACGAGGCCGGCTCCTGGCAGGTCGGCGGCAACGTCTTCGACAACGTGACCTGGTCCAGCCCCGGCAGCGAGAACCATCCGGCCGGTCCCGACCCGAAGTCCACCACCACGGTCGCGATCCCGTATTCCTACCGTCTCGACGCGGCGGGCTGCGTGCCGGCCGTCGTGAACCGGACGGCGGGCGCGAACAAGGGGCTTCAGGTGTCGGACGGCACGTGCTGACCGAGGACGACGGCCTGCGGCCGGGCCGGGGCAGTCGACCGGCCGCCCCGGGAAATCCGTCGCCCGCGGCCACCCACACGTAGGTTCTGGCCAGTAATCTCGGCGTTCATGGAGCAGAGGCATCTCGGCCGCACCGGCCTTCGTGTGTCCCGCATCGGGCTCGGCACCCTGACCTGGGGGCGGGACACCGACGAGCACGACGCCGCGGACCTGATGAAGACGTTCTGGGAAGCGGGCGGGACTCTCGTCGACACCGCGGACGTGTACGGGGACGGTGAGGCCGAGTACCTGCTCGGCAGGCTCATGGAAGGGCTGGTGCCCCGCCGGGACCTGGTCATCTCCACCAAGGCCGGCAGCGTGCCGGACCCCGACCGCCGCTTCGACGGCTCCCGCGGTCATCTGCTCTCCGCGCTGGACGCCTCGCTCACCCGGCTCGGAACGGACCACGTCGACCTGTGGCACGTGCACGCTTTCGACCCGGACACTCCGCTGGAGGAGACCCTCCAGGCCCTCGACCTGGCGGTCTCCAGCGGGCGTGCCCGGTATGCCGCCGTCTCCAACTTCTGCGGCTGGCAGCTGGCCAAGGCGGCGACCTGGCAGCTGGCGGCGCCCGGCACCCGGACCCGGCTGGCCGGTACGCAGCTGGAGTACTCCCTGCTCCAGCGCGGTGTGGAGCGGGAGGTACTGCCGGCCGCGCTGGACCTGGGCATCGGGCTGCTGCCCTCCTCACCGCTCGGGCGCGGCGTGCTGACGGGCAAGTACCGGGGCGACACGGTGCCGCCGGACTCGCGTGGTGCCTCGGACCACCTCGCGCCCTTCGTCGCGCCGTACCTCGACGACACGGCGAGCCGCATCGTGGACGCCGTGGCGACCGCCGCCGACGGGCTGGCGGTGACGCCGCTCCAGGTGGCCCTGGCGTGGGTGCGCGACCGGCCCGGCGTGGCCGCCCCGATCGTCGGCGCGCGCAACGCGCAGCAGCTCACGGCGGCATTGTCAGTGGAGACCCTTAGTCTTCCTGACGAGATCTGCCGGGCGCTCGACGATGTGTCGGTACCCGTGCACCGCTATCCCGATCACGACTGGAGCACGCTGTGAGCACGGAGCCCGAGACCACGGAGAACGCCGAGCCGGGGACACCGGGCGCCGAGGTCACACCGGCCGAGGCGGCCGGCGGTGACGAAGAGACCGACGCCGGGCCTGCGCCCGGCACCGAGGGCGGTGGCACGGGCGCAGGGGAGATGCCCGAGGCGGAGAGCGGTGACGCGGGCGCCGGGGCCGGCACCGGGAGCGGTGACGGGGGCGCGGGGCAGGCGCCTGAGGCCGAGAGCGACGCTGCGGGTGCCGGGCAGGTGTCGGAAGCGGAGAGCGGTGACGCGGCTGCCGGGCAGGTGTCCGAGGCGGAGGCCGAGCTTCGGGCGCAGCAGCTCGAGCGGGAGCGCATCGAGCAGCGCAAGGCCGAGAAGAAGGCTCCGATCGAGAGCGGCACCAAGCTGAGCGGCAGGGCAGCCGATCTGCTCGCGGCCGTACGAGCCGTCGAGAGCGGCGAGAAGCCGGTGGCCACGGTGTTCGAGGAACCCCCGCCCGCCCCCCGGCGCCCCGCCCCCGAGCCGGAACGGCGGCCGCAGCCGGTGGCTCCCGAGCCCGTCGCCGCGTCGGCGGCTCCCGCGCCGGAGGCGGTTCAGGCCGTCCGGCAGGTGCTCGTCGAAGGCGGTGCGCCGGAGGCGCTCGCACCGCAGGTCGCCACGGCTCTCGGCGAGGGTGCGGACGGACAACTGCGCGCCGACCCCTGGCAGTTGCTGCGGATCGCCGGTGTGCGTGCCGAGCAGGCCGACGGTTTCGCACGGGCGCTGCTCGGCGCCAAGTGCGGCCCGGACGACGAGCGGCGCGGCCGGGCCCTCACCGGCTGGCTCCTGGAGCAGGCGGCGCTGGCCGGGCACACCGCCCTGGAGATGCCCGCGCTCCTCGCGGCCCTGGCCCAGCGGGGTGTGCCGGAACCCGACGCCGCCGTGCAGGGCGCCATCGCGGAGGGCGATGCCCTGGTCTTCCAGGACACCCTGGAGGAGGAGGCCGGTACTCCCACCCGGACCGACGAGGACGCCGCGGAGGACGAGGAGCGTCCGGTCCGCGTCCTGGTCGGGCTGGAGCGGTACGCGCTGGCGGAGGAGAGCCTGGCCGACGGCCTGGCCCGGCTGGTCAACTCGGCGCCCACGCAGGACGGTTCGACCGCGGACTGGGAGCGTGCCGCCGCCGGGGCCCAGGGCTCCACCGCGGAGCTGATCCGCGCGGTGGCCGGTCAGGGCCTGGTGCTGCACACCGGCGGGGAGGCGTCCCTGGCCGAGCCCGCGGCCCTGCTGAACGCCGCGCGGTCGCTCGGACTGCGGGCCTGGGCGGCCGCGCACGGCCCGATCGGCCGCGACCGTTTCGCGGCTCTGCTGCGGAGGGCCGACGGGCCGGCGGGCGAAGCGGCCGACGCCCCCTCGAGCACCGGCCTCCCCGTCGCCACCGTCTCCGGACTGCTCGCCGGTCACGAAGGGCCCGGCCGGGACGCGGACGGGGCCCTCGATCTCGATCTGCTCGTCGTGCTCGACGCGCCTCAGCTGGATGTCGAGACGGCGGCTCTGCTGACCGAGTCGATGCCGGACGGGGCACGGCTGGTCCTGGCGGGTGACCCGGCGGTGCTGTGGTCCGTGGGCCCGGGCCGGGTGTTCGCGGACCTGCTCGCGGCGCGGATCTGCCCCCAGGTGGCCTCGCGACGACCGGATCCCGGGCCGCTGGGCGAGCTGGTCTCCGGTGTCGGCATCGGCGAGCTGAACAAGGTCGAGGCTCCCGGCAAGGAGCTCGTGATCGTGCCGGTGCGGGATGCCGGCGAGGCCGTGCACCGGGCGGTACAGCTCGTCGTGGACTCGGTGCCGCGGGCGATCGGTGTGCCGGCGGAGGAGACCCAGGTGATCACCCCCGGGCACGGCGGGGCCGTCGGGACGCGGGTGCTCAACGCCGCGCTGAAGGAGCGGCTCAATCCGGGCCCGGGCCGCTTCGGCGGCTTCGACCCCGGTGACCGGATCGTCCACTCCCCCGTGCCGGGGCGGGCGCTGCCGGGCCGGGTGGTGACGGCGGACGCCGAGGGGCTGCATCTGTCCTGCGGGGGCGAGAGTGTCGTCGTCCCGAAGGAGCGGGTGGAGCAGTCGGTGCGGCACGGGTGGGCGCTGACCGCGCACCAGGCCGTGGGGAGCCGGTGGCCCGCGGTGGTCGTGGTGCTGCCCGGCGATGCGGCGCAGGCGCTCAGCCGGCCGTGGGTGTACACGGCGTTCGGGCGGGCCGACCGGCATCTGTCCGTGGTGCACGGGGTGGAGCAGGCGCTGCCCCGTGCCGTGGCGGAGGTTCCGGCGAAGCCGCGCACGACCCGGCTTCCGGTGCTGCTGGCGCCACAGGTCAGCGGCGCGTGACGGGGGTGGTCAGGGGCCCGGGCCCCTGACCACCACCCCGGTGCGTGTGCGCTCAGCGGCGGTCCGCGTCCAGCGGCTCCAGGTCCTCGTCCTCGTCCAGGTCGCCGCCGAGCTCGTCCTCCAGAGCGTCGCCGTCCTCGTCATCGTCGTCGATCTCGTCGTCGAAGACGGCGCTGACGTCGAAGCGGCAGACCACCTGCTGCGGGTCGACCTGCTCGAAGGGCGCCTCCAGCCACTCGCCGGGATCGGCCGCTTCGTCCGCCGCCGTCACCCAGAGCGTGGAGTCGCCCTCCTCCAGCCCGAACTCCTTGTGCCGGGAGGCGATCTCGTCGGGCTCGAACTCGCCGAACAGCAGCCCCAGCGCGCCGTGCACCGTCCCGGAGGCCGGGGAGCCGTCATCGCCCTCCGCGGCCTCGATCCGCTCTGCCTGGGCCAGCAGGCGCTGCGGTTCGGAGACGGCGTAGTCACGACGGATCAGTACGCTCAGCGCGTTGGGTTCCTCGGGGCCCGTGTACGGGGGCAGCGTGTCCTCCGCACCGGGGATCTCGAAGGGCGTGACCTCGTCGTAGCGGTCGTAGAGCAGTTCGTCGTACACCTCTGCGGCCGCGGCCAGCTGGTTGAACGCCTCGAACACGGCCGGGTCGTCCTCCCCCGACCTGCGTTCGACCGCGGCCAGGTGGCGGTCGAGCGCGGTCTTGACCGCCTCGGCGGCGGCGCGTACCTCGGCAGCGGTGGGCTGCGCAGCATCAGACATAGTGCAGACGCTATCCGTACCGGGGCCCAGCCCGCACAATAGATGCGATGCCGGAATACGAATTTGTCGACGTGTACGTGCCGCGCGGGGTCTCCCGCAAGGAGACGGCACGTCTGCTGACCGACCACGCGGAGTACGGACACTGGGAGTTGTACCGTCTGAGCCTGCTGCGCGACGGAAGCCGCAGGGTGCGGTTGCGCCGGCGGATCATCCGCCAGGTGCGGGCCACGTGGTGAGCGAGGACGGGGCACGGGAAGAAGGCACATGACGGAACGGGCCCCGCCGTGTGCGGGGCCCGTTCCGTTTGCGGGGGTGTCAGGCCGAGGCGCGCGCCTTGCGGTAGAGGACCGCGCCCGCGAGCAGCGCGCCCGCGCCGGCCGGCAGGACCAGGCCGAGCGGCAGGTCGCTGCCGGTGCTGGCGAGCTGGGACTCGCCGTGGGGCTGGGTGACGAACCGGCCGCCCGGCTTCTCGCCGTGCGAGGAGCCTCCCGGGGTCTCGCCGCCGGTGGAGGGCGGGGTGCCCGGAGTGCCAGGGTGACCGGGCTCACCCGGGTTGCCGGGGTTCCCAGGAGTACCGGGCTCACCCGGGTTACCAGGGTTGCCGGGGTCCCCGGGATTACCGGGCTCACCCGGGTTACCAGGGTTACCAGGGTTACCAGGGTTACCAGGGTTACCAGGGTTACCGGGGTTACCGGGGTTGCCCGGATTGCCGGGGTTTCCCGGCCGGCCCGGGGTTTCGTGGCCGCCGCCACCGTTCGAGCAGTCGTTGCCCATGCTGGGGTTGGCGACGCCGATGACGTCGACACTGTTGCCGCAGACGTTCACCGGCACATGGACCGGCGCCTGGACATGGTTGCCCGAACCCACACCGGGCGAGTCGGTGGCGTGCCCGCTCGCGTGGGAACCACCGTGGCCGCCGTGGCCGCCCGGCGACTTTCCACCGCCCTTGTTGGCGCACGAGTTGCCCACCGACGGGTTGAGCAGACCGACGACGTTGACGGTGTTCCCGCACACGTTGATCGGCGCGTACACCGGCGCCTGCACCGAGTTTCCGGAGAGCACACCGGGCGAGCCCGACGCCGAGCCCTGGGCGCCCGCGTCGGCGTGCGCGGAGCCGCCCGCGGCGGCGATCACGCCGGTCGCGGCCGCCACGGTCATCAGACCCTTGCGGGTGACCTGTCGCATTTACTGAATACCTGCCTTCGACCCTGTCTCGAATTCTTCTCGAATTCTTTGAAAGAAGCGTTCGGTCCCGGAGCGCATGGCATGCGCTCCGGGACCGATGGCTTTGAACTCCCCTCAGCGAGGGGAAAGCATCACTTGTTGATGCAGGTGTTGCCGAAGGCGGGGTTCAGCAGCCCGATCACGGAGACCGTGTTGCCGCAGACGTTCACCGGGACGTGAACGGGCACCTGGACAACGTTGCCGGACAGGACGCCCGGGGAGTGCACGGCGGCACCCTGAGCACCCGAGTCGGCGACGGCCAGGCCCGCGCCCGCGAGAACCAGCCCACCGGTGGCAGCCGCAGCAGCGACGACCTTCTTGATCATTATTCCTCCTAGTTGGCAAAGCGACCCATCTTGCGATCGCATTACCTGTAACGAGGAGGGAGTAATGAGGCTACGAGCTTATGGTCGCATTCACTCTTCCCAGTCGGTTCCGTACGCGCGACCGAATACCGGCGTTTCGCGGGGGGGTTCAGGCCAGGTCGATGAAGCGGTCGAGCACCCGCACGCCGAACTGCAGGCCCTCCACCGGCACCCGCTCGTCCACGCCGTGGAACATGCCGGCGAAGTCCAGCTCCGGCGGCAGCTTCAGCGGCACGAAGCCGAAGCCCCGGATGCCCAGGTCGTCGAAGGACTTGGCGTCCGTCCCGCCCGAGAGCATGTAGGGGATCGCCTTGGCGGTCGGGTCCTCGGCCAGCAGCGCGGACTGCATCGCGCCCACGAGCGCCCCGTCGAACGTGGTCTCCACGGCCTTGTCGGCGTGGACGTCCTCGCGGCGCACGTTCGGGCCGAGGATGCGGTCGAGGTCGGCGAGGAACTCCTCCTCGTGGCCGGGCAGGAACCGTCCGTCGACGTGGGCGGTCGCCTCGCCCGGGATGACGTTGACCTTGTAGCCGGCACCGAGCTGCGTCGGGTTGGCCGTGTTGCTCAGGGTCGCGCCGATGAACTTGGCGATGCCGCCGAGCCTGGCGAGGGTCGACTCCATGTCCTCCGGGTCGAGTTCGGTGCCGAGCGCGTCACCGAGCTCGTCGAGGAAGGCCCGGGTGGTCTTGGTGACCCGCACCGGGAACTTGTGACGCCCGAGCCGCGCGACGGCCTCCGACAGTTCGGTGATCGCGTTGTCCCGGTGGATCATCGATCCGTGTCCGGCGGTGCCGGCCACGGTGAGCTTCATCCAGTGCATGCCCTTCTCGGCCGTCTGGATCATGTAGAGCCGCCGCTGCTCGCTGACGGTGAAGGAGAACCCGCCCACCTCGCTGATCGCCTCGGTGACGCCCTCGAAGAGTTCGGGGTGCTTGCGCACGAGGTGCTTGGCGCCGTAGGTGCCGCCCGCCTCCTCGTCGGCGAGGAACGCGAGGACGATGTCGCGCGGGGGCTTGCGCCCGCTGCGCAGCCGGTCGCGGACGACCGCCAGGGTCATCGCGTCCATGTCCTTCATGTCGACGGCCCCGCGGCCCCACACGCAGCCGTCGGCGACCTCGCCGGAGAAGGGGTGGTGGGTCCAGTCGTCGGCGTTGGCCGGTACGACGTCGGTGTGGCCGTGGATGAGGAGCGCGGGCCGTGAAGGGTCCTCGCCCTCGATTCGGGCCACCGTGGAGGCCCGGCCCGGGTGGGACTCGAAGATCTGCGGTTCGAGCCCGACCTCGGCGAGCTTCTCGGCGACGTACTCGGCCGCCTTCCGCTCGCCCGGACCCGAGTGGTCGCCGTAGTTGCTGGTGTCGATCTGGATCAGCTCGCGGCAGAGGTCCACGACCTCGTCCTCGCCGGTGACGCTCCTGGCCGTGTCCGTCTCGCTCACGTGCTTCCTCCCGGTGTCACTGCTGGTGGATCCCCCTCATCCTCCCTCTCCCCGGCCCGCGGCCCAAGGGCGCTCCCGGCCCGTCACACGCCGTTCACGCCGCGCCGGGGTACGGACGGGGGGTGATCGGCCACCCTGGAAAGCCTGGTAATGTTTACGTCGTCGCCGCGGGGAGAACCCACGCGACAGACACCTTGTCCGGGTGGCGGAATGGCAGACGCGCTAGCTTGAGGTGCTAGTGCCCTTTATCGGGCGTGGGGGTTCAAGTCCCCCCTCGGACACTTGAGGCTGAGGGCCGTGACCGCGAGGTCACGGCCCTCAGGCGTTTCCCCGGAAAGGTGACCATGACCAGGCGTTCCTGCCCGTGCGGGCTGCCCGAGGCCTACGAGGCCTGCTGCGGCCGGTTCCACTCCGGGGCCGCCGCGGCGCCGACCGCCGAGGCCCTGATGCGGTCGCGGTACTGCGCCTTCGTGAAGGGGGACGCGGCGTACCTGCTGCGGACCTGGCATCCGCGGACGCGGCCCGGGACGCTGGAGCTGGATCCGGGGATGCGGTGGACCGGGCTGGAGATCCTGGGGGCGAGCGGCGGCTCGGCGTTCCACACCGCCGGGATCGTGGAGTTCCGGGCGTCGTACCGGGGCGGGTCGCTGCACGAGCGGAGCCGGTTCGAGCGGGTCGACGGGGCCTGGGTGTACGTCGACGGGGAGTTTCCGGCGTAGGCCGTGTCCGCACAGTCCCGCCTGCCCCGCGACGCCCAGCGGGGGCTACGGCGCCAGGATGTCGAGTTCCTGGAGGGCGCCGACCGCGATTTCGCGGGTCAGCTGCTCCGCACGGGCCGCGTCGCCCGAACGGACCGCCTCGGCGACCTGGACGTGCAGGGTGACGGCGGCCGGGTCGGGGTCCTCGAACATCACGTCGTGCTGGGTGCGGCCGGTCAGGACCTCGGCCACGACGTCGCCGAGGCGGGCGAACATCTCGTTGCCGGAAGCCTCCAGGACGACGCGGTGGAAGGCGACGTCGTGCAGGAGGTACCCCTCCAGCTTGTGACCGCGTGAGTGGGCGACCATGCCGAGGGCGCACTCGGTGAGTTCGGCGCACTGCTCGGACGTGGCGTGGCGGGCGGCGAGGCCGGCCGCGACCGGTTCGATCGCCGAGCGCAGCACGGTGAGGGACCGCAGCTGCCGGGGGCGGTCCGCACCGGCCAGGCGCCAGCGGATGACCTGCGGGTCGTAGACGTTCCACTCGGACTTCGGGCGGACCGTGACGCCGACGCGGCGGCGGCTCTCGACCAGGTACATGGACTCCAGCACGCGGACCGCCTCGCGCATCACGGAGCGCGACACGTCGAAACGCTGGGCGAGCTCGTCGGTGCGCAGGACGCTGCCCGGCGGGTACTCACCCGCCGTGATCTCGGGGCCGAGGGTGTCCAGTACATGGCCGTGCAGCCCCCGGCCCGGTGTGGTCATGCACTCAGCGTACGGGGTAGATCACGGAGACAAAAAGTCAGACTTATTGATGACGAGCTCTTGAATTCGTCGTACCTAATGGGTTTCAGTTGCGTCGACATCACGTGTCGACCTCGGACAGCAGACAGTGAGGCAGCGATGAACACCCCCCACGTCGTCGTGGTCATGGGCGTAGCGGGCACCGGCAAGACCACCATCGGTCCCCTGCTCGCGGCCCGGATCGGCGTTCCCTACGCCGAGGGCGACGACTTCCACCCGCAGGCCAACATCGCCAAGATGTCGGCCGGTACCCCGCTCACCGACGAGGACCGCCTGCCGTGGCTCGACGCCATCGGCGCGTGGGCGCACGGCCGGGCCGGGCTCGGCGGAGTGGTCAGCTGCTCGGCGCTGAAGCGGTCGTACCGCGACCGGCTGCGGGCCGCCGCGCCCGGCGTGGTCTTCGTGCACCTCGCCGGTGACCGCGCGCTGATCGAGGACCGGATGTCACACCGGCAGGGGCACTTCATGCCCACGGCGCTGCTCGACTCCCAGTTCGCCACGCTCCAGCCCCTGGAAGCGGACGAGGCGGGGGTCGAGGTGAGCGTCTCGGGCAGTCCGGAGGAGATCACCCGGCGGGCGGCGCTCGCCCTGGAGGACATCCCCGAACCCGTCCAGTAGCCCCTGGCGGCCTTTCCCTCCCCAACTCCCCCAACGCAAGGGAACCCACCCCGTGACCAGACTCAGCGTCGAGATGCTGGCAGCGGACGCACCCGAGCCGATCACCTCGGCCGGCCACGCTCAGCTGGGCATCGCCGTCCTGGCGGGCATCGCCGTCATCGTCCTGCTCATCACCAAATTCAAGCTGCACGCCTTCCTGTCCCTGACCCTCGGGTCGCTGGCGCTCGGCGCGATCGCCGGGGCGCCGCTGGACAAGGTGCTCACCAGCTTCAGCACCGGCCTCGGCACCACGGTCGCCGGCGTCGGCGTGCTGATCGCCCTCGGGGCGATCCTCGGCAAGATGCTCGCCGACTCCGGAGGCGCCGACCAGATCGTCGACACCATCCTGGAGAAGGCCGGCGGGCGGTCGATGCCGTGGGCGATGGTGCTGATCGCCTCCGTGATCGGACTGCCGCTGTTCTTCGAGGTCGGCATCGTGCTGCTGATCCCCGTCGTGCTGATGGTCGCCAAGCGCGGCAACTATTCGCTGATGCGCATCGGCATCCCGGCGCTCGCGGGCCTGTCCGTGATGCACGGCCTGGTGCCGCCGCACCCCGGTCCGCTGGTCGCGATCGACGCCGTAGGGGCCGACCTCGGTGTGACGCTGGCGCTCGGCGTCCTGGTCGCCATACCGACCGTGATCATCGCCGGCCCGGTGTTCTCGAAGTACGCCGCCCGCTGGGTCGACGTCCCGGCCCCCGAGAAGATGATCCCGCAGCGCCCCTCCGAGGAGCTGGACAAGCGTCCCGGCTTCGGTGCCACGCTCTTCACCGTGCTGCTCCCGGTGATCCTCATGCTCGCCAAGGCGCTGGTCGACATCGTGGTGGACGACCCCGAGAACCCGGTGCAGCGCGTCTTCGACGTCATCGGCGCTCCCATGATCGCCCTGCTCGCCTCGGTGCTGGTCGGCATCTTCACACTGCTGCGGCCCGCCGGGTTCTCCAAGGAGCGGCTTTCTCCGCTCGTCGAGAAGAGCCTCATGCCGATCGCGGGCATCCTGCTGATCGTCGGCGCCGGCGGCGGCTTCAAGCAGACACTGATCGACACCGGTGTGGGCCGGATGGTCCTGGACATCTCCAAGGACTGGGCCATCCCCGCGCTCCTGCTGGCCTGGCTCATCGCGGTGGTGATCCGCCTCGCGACGGGGTCGGCGACCGTGGCGACGGTCTCGGCGGCCGGTCTGGTCGCCCCGCTCGCGGCCGACATGTCGACCACGCACGCGGCCCTGCTCGTCCTCGCCATCGGCGCCGGCTCGCTCTTCTTCAGCCACGTCAACGACGCCGGGTTCTGGATGGTGAAGGAGTACTTCGGGCTGAGCGTCGGCCAGAACATCAAGACCTGGTCCGTCATGGAGACGATCATCTCGGTGGTCGCCGGCGGCCTGGTCCTGCTGTTGTCCCTCGTGATCTAGGAGTGCGGCGATGACGGCTCACCCCCTCTTCGACATCGGCGGCCGTACGGCCCTGGTCACCGGCTCCAGCCGGGGCATCGGACTCGCCCTCGCGCGCGGTCTGGCGGAGGCCGGCTGCACGGTCGTGCTGAACGGACGCGACGAGGACCGGCTCGCCGAGGCCGCCGACGGGCTGCCCGGCGACCGGGTGCACACGGCCGCGTTCGACGTGACCGACGGATCATCGGTGGCCTCGGGGGTCGCCGAGGTCGAGGAGCGGGTGGGCCCGCTCGACATCCTCGTCAACAACGCGGGCATGCAACTGCGCGCCCCGCTGCTGGAGTTCGGCGAGTCCGACTGGCACCGGATCCTGGACACCAACCTGACCAGTGCCTTCCTGGTCGGCCGTGAGGCGGCGCGCCGGATGACGGAACGCGGCCACGGGAAGATCATCAACATCTGCTCGTTGCAGAGCGAGGTGGTGCGGCCCGGGATCGCCCCGTACGCCGCCACCAAGGGCGCGCTGAAGATGCTCACCAAGGGCATGTGCGCGGACTGGGGGCCGTCCGGGGTGCAGGTCAACGGCCTGGGCCCGGGCTACATCGAGACCGAGCTGACCCGGCCGCTGGTGGAGGACGAGGAGTTCAGCGCCTGGGTGCGGCGGCGCACCCCCGCCGGGCGCTGGGGGCGTACGCAGGACCTGGTGGGCGGGGTGCTGTTCCTCGCCTCTCCCGCGGCGGACTTCGTCAGCGGACAGGTGCTGTATGTCGACGGCGGTATGACGAGCGTGCTGTGACCTGCCGGGAGGCTTCGATGCTGGGTTGCGTGATCCACGGTCAGGGCGATCTGCGGGTGGCGGAGCTGCCGGTGCCGGAGCCCGGGCCGGGGCAGGCGCTGATCGCCGTGCGGTACGGCGGGGTGTGCGGGTCAGATCTGCACTACTGGCGGCACGGCGGGGTCGGTGACTTCCGGCTGCGGGAGCCGATGGTGCTCGGGCACGAGGTCGTGGGGACGGTGGTGGAGTACGGCCCCGGTGCCGCGGGTCCCGCTCCGGGAACCGCCGTCGCCGTGCATCCGGCCACTCCGTGCGGGGTGTGCCCGGAGTGCGGGGCCGGGCGGCGCAACGTCTGCCGGGACACCCGGTATCTCGGGAGTGCGGCGCGGTTTCCGCACGTGCAGGGGGGTTTCGCGGATCGGGTGGTCGTGCCGTCCGGGCAGGTGCGGGCGCTGCCCGACGGGCTGCAGGTGCGGCGGGCGGCGCTGGCCGAGCCCTTGGCGGTCGCTGTGCACGCGGTGCGGCGAGCCGGGGAGGTGGCGGGGCGGCATGTGCTGGTGACGGGCGCAGGGCCCATCGGGTGTCTGGTGGTCGCGGCGGCGAAGGCGGCCGGGGCCGCGCACGTCACGGTGTCGGATCTGCTGCCCGAGGCGTTGGAGTACGGGCGGATCGCCGGGGCGGGGACGGTCGTCAGAGCTGATGATCCCGACGACCGTGGATGGCCCGGCGAGGTCGATGTGGCCGTCGAGGCCTCCGGGGTGGCCGCGGGGTTGGACACGTGTCTGCGGCGGGTGCGCCGGGGTGGGGTGGTGGTGCAGCTGGGGATGTTGCCGGCGGGGCACAGTCCGTTCGCCGGGAACCTGGTGGTGAGCCGGGAGATCGAGCTGCGGGGGGCGTTCCGTTTCGACGGGGAGTTCGACGACGCGTTGGCCCTGCTGGCCGGGGAGGCGGCGTTCGACGGGCTGATCAGTGCGGTGGTTCCCGTGGAGGAGGCGGAGTCGGCGTTCGCGCTGGCCGCTGACCGGAGTCGGTCGTGCAAGGTGCTGTTGGAGTTCGCCTCCGCGCCGTAGGGCTTCTCGTCGCGGGGCGGCTGCGGGTGTGTTGTGGTTGTTCGCGCAGTTCCCCGCACCCCTGAGACCCCTACTCGCGCCACAGAGAATGCTCTCGGGACGCCCACTCTCTGCTCACCTGGCCCGTGCGCATGCCCCGTCTGGACTCCGGGTCGGCCAACGCCATGCCGATGTGGCCGGCCAGGACGATGCCGAGGGTGAGGGCCAGCCAGTCGTGGACGAAGGTGGCGCTGGTGCGCCAGAGCAGGGGGGTGAGGTGGGTGAACCACATCATCAGGCCCGTGACGAGCATGACCAGCGTTGCGCCGGCGATCCAGGAGGCGTAGAGCTTCTGGCCGGCGTTGAACTTGGCGGCGGGGCGGGACGCGGGGCGTTTGTCGCGGTGCAGGGCGGCGCGCAGCCAGGTGCGGTCGTGCGGGCCGAAGCGGTTGAGGCGGCCGAGGTCGGCGCGGAAGACCCGGGAGGCGAGGCCGGCCAGAACGGGGACGGGCAGGGCGAGGCCCGACCACTGGTGCAGGGTCACGACCAGGGCGCGGCGGCCGACGAGTTCGGCGAGCTGGGGGATGTAGAGGCAGGCCGCCGTGACGACACATACGCCCATCAGCGCGGCGGTGATGCGGTGGATCCAGCGCTGCAGCGGGGTGAAGCGGCGCACGCGGGCCGTGGCCCGGGGCGTGTCAGCTCGTAGGGTCATCGTCGCGTCCGTTCGAGCGGCCCACCCAGGCGTCGACGTCGTAGCCGCGCTCCTCCCAGTAGCCGGGCCGGACCTCGTCGGTGACGGTGATGCCGGAGAGCCACTTGGCGGACTTGTAGAAGTACATGGGCGCCACGTAGAGGCGGACCGGGCCGCCGTGGGAGTGGCCGAGGTTCTTGTCCTGCATGCGCAGGGCGACCAGGACGTCCGCGCGGCGGGCCTGGCCGAGTGTGAGGCTCTCGGTGTACGTGCCGTCGAAGCAGGTGAAGCGGAGGGCCTTGGCCGTGGGGCGTACCCGGGCGGCGTCCAGGAGCCGGGAGAGGCGTACGCCCTCGAAGGGGGTGTCGGGGACGCGCCAGCCCGTGACGCACTGGACGTCGCGGACCATGCGGGTCTGGGGCAGGGCCCTGAGATCGTCCAGGGTGTAGGTCGTCGGGTGGTCGACCAGGCCGTCCACGGTGAGGCGGTAGTCGCCGGCGTTCTTGCGCGGGACGGACGAGGCGACCGAGTAGTAGCGGAAGCCGCCGCCGTTCGGGAGCAGGCCGGTCAGTCCGGTGGGGTCGTTGTCGGCCGCGCCGCCGAGGAAGCCCTCCAGGCCGCGTTGCAGCGGTGGCGCCGCGACCACGCCGGCGGCTCCCAGGGCGAGGGTGCCGAGGAAGACGCGGCGGCCGATCGGGGTGCCCCGCTCTTCGGGGTGTTCGTCGCTCACACCCTTGGGTACGTCCTCGTTCACGTACTCATTCGAACACCCGCGGCCCCGGTACGACAGGGCTCGCGGGTGCGCGTCAGACTTCCGTAACCAGTTCTTACGGGGGCCGCCTCAGGAGGAGGCCGCCTTGTCCAGCTGGAACGCCTCGTTGCCGAGGCCGATCCGGGCGTGCTTCTCGGGGGCGCGGGCGCGCAGCACCAGGCCGAGGATCACGCCGGCGAGCGCGGCCAGGCCGATGATGCCCGGGAGCACCCAGCTCAGCGAGGAGTCGGGGCCGGCACCGACCAGCACCTCGAAGTCCTTCACCGTGTAGCCGGCGATCACCAGCAGGGCGATGCCCGCCAGCCCGGACGTGACCAGCCGCCAGGCCTGGGCGCCGGCGGCGCCGCGGCGGACGAAGAAGACGACGACCGACAGGGACGCCGCGGCCATCAGCACGATCACGCCGAGGGCGCCGACGTTGCCGAACCAGGTGAACAGCTGCAGGACGGGCGCGGTCGGGTCGCCGACCGGCTTGTCGTCGGCGATCGCGAAGGCGGCCACGACCACCACGGCCACGGCGGTCTGGAGCAGCGAGCCGGTGCCCGGGGCGCCGCTGCTGCCGCTGGTGCGGCCGAAGGCGGCGGGCAGCAGGCCCTCGCGGCCCATGGCGAAGGCGTAGCGGGCGACGACGTTGTGGAAGCTGAGCAGCGCGGCGAACATGCCGGTGACGAACAGGACGTGCAGCACGTCCGTGAAGGTGCCGCCGAGGCGGGACTCGGTGAGGAAGAACAGCAGCCCGGCGCTCTGCTTCTGCGCCGTGCCGACGATGGCGGCGGGGCCGGTGGCGACGGTGAGGGCCCAGCTGCTGAGGGCGAAGAAGACGGCGACACCGCCGACGGCGAGGAACATCACGCGGGGCACCAGGACGTGCGGGCGGCTGGTCTCCTCGGCGTAGACCGGGGCCTGTTCGAAGCCGAGGAACGCGGCGATGCAGAAACACAACGCGGTGCCGACCCCGGCGCCGGTGAGGGTGTCGGGGTTGAAGGCGTGCAGCGACAGTCCCTCCTTTCCGGGGTCGGCCAGGGCGGCCACGTCGAAGACGACGACCAGGAGCACCTCGATGACCAGCAGCACACCGAGCACGCGGGCATTGACGTCGATCTTGAGCCAGCCCAGCAGTCCGACGGCGAGCGCGGCCACCAGTGCCGGTATCCACCAGGCGATCTGCAGGTCGGCGTAGGTGGCGAGGAGCCCGGAGACCTCGAAGCCGAAGATGCCGTAGATGCCGACCTGGAGCGCGTTGTAGGCGACGAGGGCAACCAGGGCGGCGCTCGCGCCGGCGGTGGCGCCGAGGCCCCGGCGGATGTAGGCGTAGAAGGCGCCCGCGTTGTGGACGTGGCGGCTCATCTCGGCGTAGCCGACGCTGAACAGGATCAGGACGACGCCGAGGAGGACGAAGAGCAGCGGCTGGCCGACGATGCCCATGACCGCGAATGTGGTGGGCATGACACCCGCGACGACCATGAGCGGGGCGGTCGCCGCGAGGACGGAGAGCAGCAGTCCCCCGGTGCCGAGCCGGTCGGCCCGCAGGGCGCGCTCCTGCCCCTTGAACGTACTGATGCCGCCGGGGGCGGAGGTGTTCGTGGCCGAACTGTCCGTGGTCATCGGGGCAGCGTCCTCACTCTTCGGGTCGGGGATGTCAGGCCGTGCCGAGCGCGGCGGCGCGGGCGGCGGCGAAAGCGGTGTGCGGGTCGCGGTCCGGGTACGACCAGGGAGCCGGTGTGGCGTGCCGGCCGATCCGGTGGAAGAGGGCGGCGGCCTCGGCCCCCCGCCCCTCGCAGAACTTGGCGTGGGCGAGGAAGTTCAGGTCGATCAGCCGCCGCGGGTGCCCCTCCAGCTCCCACTCCAGCCACCAGTCGAAGGCGGCCTTCATGACCTGCCGGGCGCGGCGGCCCGTCCAGTGGCCGGAGGCGGCCGGGTCGGCGGGTTCGTGCCCGGCGGCGGCCAGCGCCCGGTAGCGCTCGGCGTGCGCGATGACCGGCAGGATCGCGAGCGGGGAGTCGGCGGGTGCCTGTTCGGCGGCCCAGTTGGCGAAGTCGTAGACCTCGTGCAGCGGGTCCGGGCCGGCCTCGGTGCGGCGGGTGGCGAGCCGGGCCACCATCAGGTGGTGGGCGTGGTGGTGGTCGGTGTACCGGCCGCGGACCGCCTCGAAGCTGCGGACGGCGTCCTCGTCGCTGCCGACCGCGCACTCCAGCATGAGCAGGCCCAGCCAGGGGGTGGGGTCGCCGGGGGCTCGGGCCGCGGCGGTCCGGCACGCCTCACGGGCGCTGTCGGGTTTGGTCTTGCCGTGCAGCGCGCGCCGGACCTGGGCGAGGGCGAGGAGCACGGAGGCGTCGGCGGACTCGGGCTCGGCGAGCAGCCACTCCCGTGCCCACGCGGCGCAGGAGGACTCGCGGGCGAGGACGGTGACGCGGTGGGCGCGCCGGTCCCACTCGTCCCCGGTGTGCACCAGCAGGGAACGGGCGTTCTGCCAGCGGCCCTGTGCCAGTGCGGCGCGCGCGGCCACGAGATCGGCGTCGTCGAGGGCCTCGTCGAAGGCCTGCGCCGCACGTCTGCGGCCACGGCCGAGGGGAGGCGGGGGTGGGGACACCGCGGGAACTTCCTCACGCGCTCTTCTGGTGTTTCGGCTCACGGCGGCAGAAGGAGCGCGTATGCGCGCATCGCCATGGGCTGATCACGCACAGCAAACCCCCAGCCAACGGTCGCCGTCAAGGGCCGACAGGGCGTTACACGCGTCAACTGCCGCTACTCGTGAGCGTTTTGTGACCCAGGAGGTCCAAGGGGCACGTGTGACGCGCATCCGTTTTTCCCGTTAAGTCCTTTGTGACGTACGTCATAGCGCGGGCTGTCGCCGCCCCCGACGATGGCATGACGTACGGGCGCGCCGGGTGGAGCCGGCCGGTACAGTCGGCCCCTACGCAACCGTGAACCCGACCTGACGATCGAGGTACACCGCGTGTCGGTTCTAGTCCTGGCGCTCGCCCTGGGTGCCGCCTGCTGTCTCGGCTTCGGCTTCGTCCTCCAGCAGAACGCGGCCCAGCGGGCCCCGCTCAGCGATTTCCTCTCCTTCCGGCTGCTGCTGGACCTCGTGAAGGTGCCCCGCTGGCTCGGCGGCATCGCGCTGATGGTGGTCGGCATGGGCCTGGGCGCCGCCGCGCTGGGGCAGGGCGAGCTGTCACTGGTGGAGCCGCTGCTGGCGACGAACCTGCTCTTCGCGCTGGCGCTCTCCCGCAGGCAGAGCCGGCAGCCGCTGGGCCGCCAGGGCTGGGCGGGCCTCTTGCTGCTGGCCGGCGGCGTGACCGCGTTCATCGTGGCGGGCCGGCCGGAGGGCGGCGCCGCGACGGCCGGTCCGGTGCGGCAGTGGCTGATCATCGGGATCATGATCGGGCTCGCCCTGCTGCTCACGACCCGGGGCAAGCGGTCCCGGCTGAGCTCGGGCCCGGTGCTGCTGGCCCTGGCCGCCGGGCTGCTGTACGGCGTGCAGGACGCGCTGACCAGGGTCAGCGGGCAGAAGGTCTCCGACGGCGGCTTCGCCGAGCTGCTCACCGGCTGGGAGCCGTACGCGGTGCTCGCGCTCGGGGTCACGGGGCTGGTCCTCGTGCAGAGCGCGTTCGAGACCGCGTCCCTGCGCAAGTCGCTGCCCGCCCTGACCGCGGCCCAGCCGCTCGCCGGGATCGTCTGCGGCGTCGGCTTCCTGGGCGACCGGCTGCGCACCGACGCGGTGGCACTGAGCTGGGAGGCCGGCGGTCTGCTGGCCGTCGTCGCAGGGATCGTGCTGCTGGGCATGCACCCGGCGATGCCGCACGGCGCCCCGGAACGGGCCCGGGTGAACGTTCCCGCGGTGAGCCCGGCCTCACCCTGACCGCCCCTCCCCCGGGGGGGCCGTGCCCTGCTTGGATGAGGGCATGAGCGCTGCTGACGAGATCCTCGACATCGTCGACGAGAACGACCGGGTCATCGGGCAGTCCCCGCGCGGCGAGGCCTACGCCCTGGGTCTGCGTCACCGTTGCGTCTTCGTCCTGGCCCGGGACGCCGAGGGCCGGATCTTCGTGCACCGGCGCACCCCGGCCAAGCTGGTCTTCCCCTCCCTCCACGACATGTTCGTCGGCGGGGTCGTCGGTGCCGGCGAGTCCTACGACACCGCGGCCCTGCGCGAGGCCGAGGAGGAACTCGGCGTGACCGGCCTGCCGCAGCCGCGGCACCTCTTCACGTTCCTGTACGACAACGGCTCCGGCCGGACCTGGTGGTCGGCGGTCTACGAGGTCCGCTGCGAGCTCCCCGTACGGCCGCAGACCGAGGAGGTGGCCTGGCACGACTTCCTGTCCGAGGCCGAGGTCGAGCGGCGCCTGGCGGACTGGGAATGGGTGCCGGACGGGCTGGCGGCGTACGAGCGGCTCAAGGCGCTGCGGACGGCCGGCTCAAGAGGGCCGGACGCGACTGCCGGGTAGGGTCGCGCACGTGATCGAGTTCGTACGGAACGTCCGGTTGTGGTTCGCGCCCGCGGAAGTCAGGGAGGACGGCGAGACGCCCGACTACCGGTTCTCGCTGGCGAACGAACGCACCTTCCTCGCCTGGCTGCGCACCGCGCTCGCGCTGATCGGCGGCGGTTTCGCCGTGGACCAGTTCCTGCCGGACCTGCGCTGGGGCTGGCGGGTCGGGCTCGCGCTCGCGCTGCTGGCCGCGGGCGTGCTGTGCTCCCTGCGGGCGGTCAACCACTGGGTGCGCTGCGAGCGGGCCATGCGCCGCGGTGAGGACCTGCCGGTGTCCCGGTTCCCGGCGCTGCTGAGCCTCGTCGTCGCCGTCGTGGCCGTCGCCATGGTCGTGGTGGTGCTGGTGGGGTGGGAGGGGTGAGCGGGCCGGCCGCCCGGCAGCGGGACCCCGACCGCGATCCCGGCCTGCAGCCCGAGCGGACCCGGCTCGCCTGGCGGCGCACGACACTGTCGGGCACGGTCGTCGCCGTGCTGGCGGTGAAGACGGTGCTGCACGGCGGGGCCTCTGCGGCCGGGATCGTCGGGTGCGCCCTGTGCTGTGTGCTCTGGCTGGGCTTCCTGAGCATCGCCCATCGGCGCATCCAGACCCTCGCGACCGCCACGAGCCCCGCGGCGTTCGCCCCCCGGCACGCGGCGGCCGCCGTGCTGTGCACGGTGGCGATGGCGGGGTGCGGGGCGGCCCTCGTCCTCTGAGGCGGGTCACTCGGTCGCCCCGGTCCTCTGAGGCGGGTCCGCCACTCAGCCGTCCTCGCCCTCGCTCTCCCAGTCCACCGTCACGACGATCTTGCCGCGGGTGCGGCCCTCCTGGTTCAGCCGGTGCGCGTCGGCGGCCCGCTCCAGGGGAAACGTCTCGTCGACATGCACGCTGACCACGCCCTGCTCCGCCAGGTCGGCCAGACGCTGGAGGTCCTGGGCGTCGGGGCGGACGAAGTAGTAGCGGCCGCCGTAGGCCACGACGTCGTTGTCGGCGATCGATGCCAGGCGGCCCTCGGGCGCCAGCAGGTTCGCCGACACCTTCAGAGCGTCTCCGCCGACGGTGTCCAGCACCGCGTCCACGCCCTCCGGGGCCAGTCCGCGCACCCGCTCGCCCAGTACCTCGCCGTACGCCACCGGCTCCCCGCCCAGGCCCCGCACGAAGTCGTGGTTGGACTCGCTCGCCGTACCGATCACCCGGGCGCCGAGGTGCACCCCGAGCTGGACGGCGATCGAGCCGACGCCGCCGGCCGCGGCATGCACCAGCACGGTCTCGCCCCGCTTCACCTGGAGCACCTTGACCAGCATCTGGTAGGCGGTGAGCCCGACCAGCGGCAGCCCGGCCGCCTCCGCGAAGGAGAGGTTGCGCGGCTTGCGCGCGAGGGTGCGCAGGGGTGCGGCCACGTACTCGGCGAAGGTTCCGCGCGACAGGAAGTCCTCGCGCACGTACCCGATGACCTCGTCCCCGACGCCGAATTCCGAGACGGCCACACCCGGCCGCACGACGACGCCGGAGACGTCCCAACCGGGCACCACCGGGAAGACGGGGGCGAGGATCCCGTCGAGATATCCCTCGCGGGCCTTCCAGTCGACGGGGTTCACCGCCGCCGCCCGCACCTTGACCAGCACCGCGTCGGGGCCGACCTTCGGGTCGCGAACCTCCCCGAACGCCAGCACCTCGGGACCGCCGTACCGTGAGTAGCTGATGGCCTTCATGGCTTTGACCTTCCGGGCTCGCCGGGCGGCGCGCAAGCCGGATGACCTGAACGAACCGGCCGAAACCTACCCGGCCACCGCACGGGAGGCGCCGTCGGCCTATCGTGGCTCCGATCACGTTTCGGTCCCGCTCTGGACGACATACCGACCGGTCGGCATCATGAGTCGGGAACTGTCCACCTGCCCGTAGGAGCGACGCATGAGCCCCGACCATCCGCCCGGACTGGATCTCGAACGGTTGCGCGAACTGCTCGACCGCGAGCGGCCCGGCCTGGTGAACGGCCCGCTGTCCGGCCGGCTGATCGAGGGCGGACGCTCCAACCTCACCTACGCGGTCTCCGACGGCGCGTCCCGCTGGGTCGTGAGACGGCCCCCGCTCGGCCATGTCCTGGCCACCGCGCACGACATGAAGCGCGAGCACCGGGTGATCAGCGCGCTGCACCCGACCGCCGTGCCGGTTCCTCGGCCGGTGCTGCTGTGCGAGGACGAGGAGGTGCTCGGGTCGCCCTTCTACGTCATGGAGTTCGTCGACGGCACCCCGTACCGCACCGCCGACCAGCTCGCCCCGCTCGGGCCGGAGCGGACCCGGGGCGCGGTGCTGAACCTGGTCGACACGCTGGTGGAGCTGCACGCGGTCGACCCGGGCGAGGTGGGCCTGGCGGACTTCGGCCGGCCCGAGGGGTTCCTGGACCGGCAGCTGCGGCGCTGGGGCAAGCAGCTGGACGCCTCCCGCAACCGCGACCTCGACGGCATCGACGAGCTGCACGCCGCCCTCGGGCGCGAGCTGCCCCGCTCCCCCGCCCCGGCCGTCGTGCACGGGGACTACCGGCTCGACAACGTCCTCATCGGCGAGGACGACCGGATCAAGGCCATCCTCGACTGGGAGATGTCGACGCTGGGCGACCCGCTCACCGACCTCGGCCTGCTGGTCATGTACAGCATGCCGCTGGCCATGCCCGACTCCCCGGTCTCCACCACCGCCGAGGCTCCCGGGCATCCGGCACCGTCGGAGCTCATCGAGCGGTACGCCGCGCGCTCGGGGCGCGACGTCTCCGCGGTGTCCTGGTACACGGCGTTCGCCTGGTTCAAGCTCGCCGTGATCCTCGAGGGCATCCACTACCGCTACACGCTGGGCCAGACGGTCGGCCGCGGCTTCGACCGCATCGGCGACCTCGTCCCCGTCTTCGTCCGGCACGGACTGACCACGCTCCACGAAGGCCTCCAGGAGGGCTGATCCACATGGACTTCGCTTTCGACGCGCGCACCGAAGAGCTGCGCGCCAAGCTCCTCTCCTTCATGGACGAGCACGTCTACCCGGCCGAGGCCGTCGCGCACGAGCAGCGCGAGCGGCTCGCCTCGCCGTGGGAGACCGTCCCCGTGGTCGAGGAGCTCAAGGCCGAGGCCCGCAGGCAGGGTCTGTGGAACCTCTTCCTGCCGGACTCCGAGTACGGGGCGGGGCTCACCAACCTCCAGTACGCGCCGCTCGCCGAGATCATGGGCCGCTCCCCGCAGCTGGCGCCGACCGTGACGAACTGCGCGGCGCCCGACACCGGGAACATGGAGGTGCTCACCCAGTTCGGCGACGAGCAGCAGCGCAAGCAGTGGCTGGAGCCGCTGCTGGCCGGCGAGATCCGCTCGGCGTTCGCGATGACCGAGCCGGACGTGGCCTCCTCGGACGCCACCAACATCACCACGCACATCGAGCGCGACGGCGACGAGTACGTCATCACCGGCCGCAAGTGGTACATCTCCGGGGCGATGCACCCCGACTGCAAGATCTTCATCGTGATGGGCAAGACCGACCCGGACGGGGAGGACATCCGCCGCCAGCAGTCGATGGTGCTGGTGCCGCGCGACACCCCTGGTGTCACCATCAAGCGGGCCATGCAGGTGTTCGGGTACGAGGACCACTACCACGGCGGTCACGCCGAGGTGATCTTCGACCACGCGCGCGTGCCGGTCTCGAACCTGGTCGGCGAGGAGGGCGGCGGTTTCGCCATCGCGCAGGCCCGACTCGGCCCGGGGCGGATCCACCACTGCATGCGGCTGATCGGCATGGCGGAGCGGGCGATCGAGCTGATGTGCCGGAGGGCCGTGTCCCGCACCGCGTTCGGGAAGGCGCTCGCCCAGCAGGGCGTGGTGCACAACTGGATCGCGGACGCGCGCGTGACGGTGGAGCAGCTGCGGCTGCTGGTGCTGAAGACCGCGTGGCTGATGGACACGGTGGGCAATCGCGGTGCGCACACCGAGATCCAGTCGATCAAGATCGCCACACCCCGGGCCGTGGTGGACATCCTCGACCGGGCGATCCAGTTGCACGGCGCCGGCGGCGTGAGTCAGGACTTCCCGCTGGCGGAGCTGTACGCGGGGGCGCGGACGCTGATGATCGCGGACGGGCCGGACGAGGTGCACCAGCGGTCGCTGGCGCGCCGGGAGCTGAAGCGATACATGTGACGTGCCATGGGCGGTGGGGGTTATCGCCCCCACCGCTCCGCTCGCTCCTCACGGGCGGAAGGGCCCGGGCCGGAGTTGTGGGTGGGGTGTGAAACATCGCACGGTCTCGTGAACGTCCGTCTGGGTAGGGAGGACGTTTCGCGGGGTTTCCCGCTCCCGACTCGCTCTGCGTCGCACTCCGGGCAAGTCCGGTGGTTGCAGCACACACCCGGACTTCGGGACTGTGCACCGAGACAGTCCTCGTTTCGTCTTCGCAGAGTGAGGTGTGGGTCACGCGTAGGGCCCGTCCACCAGGCGACCGACGATCTGCCGCATCTGCGCGACCAGGAGTACACGCTGGTCGCGCGGTCCTCCACCCGCCTGGTGCGCGACACCTTCCGGTCTCTCGAAGAGCGCCTCCCCGCGATGCGGGACTACAGCGACGAGCAGCGTGAGCCACCGCCGAGGACATCGCCCACATCGTGGGCTTCCTGACGGCCGCCCTGTACGTGGACGCCGACGAGGTCTTCAGCGGCTTCCTCGTCTGGACCGCCGAGGTGCTCACCGCCCGCGGCGTCCCGGCGCGCTCGCTGCTGCCGTGCCTGGACCTGCTCCGGGAGCAGCTGCACGACTTCCCCCGCGCCTGCCGGCTGCTCGACGCCGGGCGCGGCGCGCTCATCCCCCGCCCCTGACCCCGAGACGCTGGACGAACCCGTGACCCCCTCATTCGGCACCGGCCCGCACTCCGTGCGGCTGGCTCTCACCGGCGATCTGGACTACGACTCCTGCGCGGAGCTGCTCCAGCGGGTGCGGACGGCTCTCGACGTCGGCGGGAAGGCCGAGGAGCTGCACCTGGACTGCCGGGAGCTGGGTCTGGTCGACTCCATGGGGCTGTCGACCCTGCTGCAGATCCACCGCTCCGCCTGCCGGGACGGCATCGCCTTCCACCTGGACGAGGTCGGCCCGGCGCTGCGCCGCCTGCTCGAACTCACCGGCGTCTACGAGTACCTGACGACGCGCCGGCAGTCCGATCCCCCCGCGGAGAGCAGCCACGGCCGCTCCTGAACGGGAGGCGGTGCGGCTGCTACGGACGCAGGGCGCGCAGCAGCAGGTCTGCCAGGTGGTCGGCGACCTGCTGGGGGGTGAGGGGGCCGTCGGGGCGGTACCACGTCGACAGGTGGTGGACCGAGCCGAAGTGGTAGTCGACCACCAGGTCCGCCGGGGTCACGTCGGAGAAGACGCCGGACTTCTGGCCCTCCTCGACGAGGGCGCGGAAGCGCTCGTGGTACCGACGCCGCTCGGAGCGGACCTGCTTGTCCTTCTCGGGGCTGAGGTGGTGCATCGACCGCCAGAAGATCATGGCGTCGTCGAGGTTCTCGATGGTCGTCACCACGACGTCCGCCGCGGCGTGCCGCAGCCGCTTCTCGACCGGCTCGTCGGCGCCGGCCACGGCGTCCAGCCGCTCCTGCTGGATGCGCAGCACGCGCGCGTACACCTCGTGCAGCAGGTCGTCCTTGGAGCCGAAGTAGTGGTACAGCGCTCCCTTGGTGACACCGGCCGCCTCGACGATCTCCTGCACCGAGGTGCGGTCGTAGCCCTGCTCGGCGAAGAGCCGGGTGGCGGCGGCCAGGAGCCGCTGAGGCACGGGCGTGCCGTCCGAGTCCGTGGTCCTGGGCACTGCCGCCACCTGCCTTTCCGTTCTGCTGTCAGTTGCCTTGCGTACGGGAACGCAGTTCCCGACGGAGGATCTTCCCACTGGCCGTTTTCGGCAAGTCCGGCAGGATCTCCACCTGGCGCGGATATTTGTAGGCGGCCAGTCTCTCCTTGCAGTAGGCGGCGAGTGCATCCGGGTCCGTGTCGGCGTCCGGACGCAGGCTGATGTAGGCCTTGACGGTCTCCCCGCGATACCCGTCGGGCACCCCGACGACGGCGGCCTCACGCACCGCCGGATGCGTGTAGAGGACGTCCTCGACCTCGCGCGGCCACACCTTGAAGCCGGATGCGTTGATCATGTCCTTCTTGCGGTCGACGACGTACAGCCAGCCCTGCTCGTCCATGAAGCCGATGTCGCCGGTGCGCAGTTCGCCACCGGGGAAGGTCTCGGCGGTGGCGTCGGGGCGGCGCCAGTAGCCGGGCACGACCTGCGGGCCGCTGACGACGATCTCGCCCTGCTCGCCGAAGGGCACCTCCTCGCCCGCCTCGTCGACGATCCGCACGACCGTGTCGGGGCCGGGCAGTCCCACGGCGAGGGTCCCGGAGACGGGGTCGACCGGCGCCTCCAGACCGGGCGGCACCGAGGCGCAGGGCGCGGTGCACTCGGTCAGCCCGTAGCCGTTGCGGATGTACGGTCCGAATCCGGTCCGGAACTTCTCCACCAGCGCGGGCGGCAGCGGGGCGCCGCCGGAGGAGATCACCCGGAAGGAGGAGAAGTGGTCGCGGGTGACGGAGGGGTGGGCGGCCAGCGCCATGAAGGCCGTGGACGGCCCCACCGTGTAGTGCGGACGGTGCTCGGCGAACGCGTCCAACACCACACCCGACTCGAAGCGGTAGGCCAGCACGAGCGTGCCCCCGCTGGTCAGACACGCGCCCAGCTGGCACACCATGCCGGTGATGTGGAACAGCGGCGCCAGCGCGAAGTAGACGGGCCGCTCTGGCAGTCCGAGGCCGGTGCGCTGCCGTTCGGCGTTGTACATGATGTTGCCGTGCGTGTTGGTGGCGCCCTTGGGTGTGCCGCTCGTGCCCGAGGTGTAGCTGATCAGTGCGATGTCGGCGGGGCCGGGGTCACGGTCCTCGGGCGCCTTGTGGCCGGCCCGGGCCACGGTCACCAGGTCGTCGGCGTCCGGGGCCTGCGGCAGGCGCTCGAAGGTCAGCACACGTGCGTCGCCGCGGCTCTGGAAGTCCAGCTCGCATCCGGTGAGCACGATCCGCACGGGCGAGTCCGACGCCGTCTCGCGCAGATACGACTCCCAGGCCCGGTCCGAGCAGATCAGGGCGGCCACCTCGCCGTCCCGCAGGACATGCGCCACCTCTCCCGACTTGTACATCGGGTTGACCGGCACGACGACGGCGCCCGCCTTCCAGGCGCCCAGCAGGGCGAGCAGGAAGTGCGGGGAGTTCTGCAGCAGCACCGCGACGCGGTCACCGCGCCGCAGACCGCGCGCCGCGAGGTGCCCGGCGACGGAGTCGCTGAGCTCGTCGACGTCCCGGTAGGTCAGCCGGCCGTCGAAGTAGGCCAGGAAGTCGCTCCCCGGTGTCTCGGCCACGGCCCGGCGCAGGGCGTGCACGAGGGAGTCCGCGGGGCTGATCGCACCCCTCTGGGCGTCGTTGAGCAGGGCGAGCCAGGGCTTGGCGGCGTAACGGGAGCCGGTCATCGGGCCTCCTCCCACTGCTGTTGGATGCGGTTCATGCCGGACAGCCACCGGTCGGTGTCGCCGGCCCGGGCCTGATGGTAGGCGGCGACCTCGGGGTGCGGCAGGATCAGGAACCTGTCCTCCTCGATGCCCTTCAGCAGGGTGTCCGCCACGGTCTCCGGCTCGATCGCGGTCGGCTGGAGCACGAGGTCGCCCGCGCTGCCGGTGGCGGCGAGCATGTCGGTGCGCACGCCCTGGGGGCAGATGGCGTGAACCTTCACCCCCCGGTGCCGGTACGTCAGCGACAGCCACTCGGCGAAGGCGAGCGCGCCGTGCTTGGTGACGGCGTAGGGCGCGGCCCCGATCATGGTGAGCAGCCCCGCGGCGGACACGGTGGAGACGAACCGTCCGCTGCCGCGCTCCAGCCAGCCGGGCAGCAGCGCGTGGGCGGCCCGGACGTGGGCCATCACGTTCACGTCCCAGGAGGCGGCCCAGGCCATCTCGTCCAGCGGTCCGTCGGCGGCCCCGCCCTCGAAGGCGACACCGGCGTTGGCGCAGTAGACGTCGACGGTGCCGCCGAGGGCGTCCCGGGCGCCCTCGACGACCGCCGAGGCGTCACCGGCCACGGCGATGCCACCGACTTCGTCCGCGACCCGCTCGGCCCGCTCGGCGTCCAGGTCGTTGACCACGACCCGGGCTCCCTCGGCGGCGAACCGCCGGGCCAACGCGGCACCGATTCCGCCGCCACCCCCCGTGACAACGACACCGGCGTCTTGAAAGGCTCCCACCATCGGTCTCCTCGGTCGCGGCTCTGCAATGGCGCCAGACTAACCGGTCGGTATGTACCAGGGAAGGGCCGGCCGACAACGCCCCCGAAACGGAAGCACAGCCCGCCCGAAAGGGGCGCGGGGAACTGCGCGGCCGGCCACAGACGGCCCGCAGCCTCCCCACGACCCGCGGGAGCGCATACCGTGCCACTGCCGACCGTCCCCGCTCAAGGAGGTCACCGCATGCGCCCTTCCAGACGAGCCGTCATCACCACCGCCACGGCGGCAGCCGTATCGGCGACATCCACCGCATCCGCCGCCCAGCGCCGCGGGCAACTCCGCACCGGCTTCGAACGCCTCGCCCACGACGGCTACGCCCTGCTCGACGGCCAGAAGACCGGCATCGTCACCAACCCCACCGGCATCACCCGCGAGGCCCGGCACATCGTCGACGTCATGCACGCGGACACCCGAGTGGATCTCAGGGCCGTCTTCGGCCCCGAACACGGCTTCCGCGGCACCGCCCAGGCCGGCGGTTCCGAGGGCCGCCACGACGACCCGGCGACCGGCCTGCCCGTCTACGACACCTACCTCAAGAGCGGCCGGCCCCTCGCCGACGTCTTCACCGCGTCCGGCGTGGACACGGTCGTCTTCGACATCCAGGACGTCGGCGCCCGCTTCTACACGTATATCTGGACGCTCTACGACTGCATGGAGGCCGCCCGGCTCGCCGGCAAGCGGTTCGTGGTGCTGGACCGGCCGAACCCTGTGACCGGCCGGGCGGCCCTCGGCCCGGTCCTGCACAAGGAGTTCGCCACGTTCGTCGGGCGGCAGCCCATCGCCCAGGCCCATGGAATGACCGTCGCCGAACTGGCGCGGCTGTTCAACGGTGAGTTTCTGCCCGAGCCCGTGCCGCTGGAGACCGTGACGATGTCGGGCTGGAGGCGCTCGGAGTTCTACGACGCCTCCGGGCTGCCCTGGGTGCCGCCGAGCCCGAACATGCCGACGCCGGAGACGGCTCTGGTGTATTCGGGAACATGCCTGTTCGAGGGCACGAACCTCTCGGAGGGGCGCGGCACGACCCGGCCGTTCGAGCTGCTGGGCGCGGAGGGCGTCGACCGGCGCTGGGCGGCGGCGGCGAACGAACTCGCCCTGCCCGGCGTGCGGTTCAGGGAGGCGTACTTCGCGCCCACCTTCTCGAAGTTCCAGGGGAAGACGATCGGCGGTGTGCAGGTCCATGTGCACGACCGGGCCGCCTTCGATCCGGTCCGCACGGGAATCGCCCTGCTCGTGACCGCGAAGAAGGCCTGGAGCGGTTTCGCCTGGCGCCCGGACAACTGGATCGACAAGCTCACCGGCTCCGCGCGCGTACGGACGATGATCGACGCGGGCGCGGGGACCGACGAGGTGGTGGCCGGGTGGCAGGAGGACCTGGCGGCGTTCCGCAGGACGCGGCGGAAGTACCTCCTCTACCGCTGAGCCGAATGCGCCCGTGACGTATGGCCAAGCTCCCCCGTTGGCAGGACGATGCGCCACATCGTGGCGTCACCGGGGGCTAGGGGGCCTGTCATGGCGGATCCGGCGATGAGTGTGACTCCCTACTGGGAGCTGGTCTTCGACGCGGACGGGGACCCGGAGAGCCGCCTTCGCGACCGGCTGCTCGCCGGGGTGTCCGAGCGGGGCGTGCGGGATCTGATCGTCTTCGCGCACGGCTGGAACAACGACCGCTCCGGGGCCACCCGCCTCTACGACCGCTTCCTCGCGCCCGTGCCGCGGCTGGCCCCGGCGGCGCGGATCGGGTACGTCGGGGTGCTGTGGCCGGCGATGCGGTTCGCCGACGAGCCGATCCCGGACTTCCCGCGGGCCGTGGCGGCCGATCCGCCGGGGCGCCCGGTGCTGGACAAGGACACCCGGCACGCGCTGCTGGAGACCTTCCCGGGCCGGGCGATCCTGGTCGACCAGATCGCCCGGCTGCTGGAGCAGCAGCCGCCGGAGGAGGCCGAGCTGGAGGAGTTCGGGCGGCTGGTGCGGACGCTGGTGGAGGTGGTCGCGCCGGGGCCGCAGGCGCTGTTCGCCGCGGACACGGTGGCGGAGGGCGTGCCGCAGAGCGAGCCGGAGATGTTCGCCGGACCGTCGGCGGCGGCCTGCGAGGAGTTCGCACGGGCGCTGACGGAGTGCGAGGCGCCAGGGTCGCCGCGGGGGTTCACGATCCCCAACCCCTGGCACGGTGCGCACGAACTGCTGCGGCAGGCGACGTACTACGCGATGAAGCGGCGCGCGGGGACCGTGGGTGAGCGGGGGCTCGGCCGGGTCGTCGGGCAGCTGGCCGAGGCGTCCCCAGGGGTGCGGGTGCACCTGGTCGGGCACAGCTTCGGCGCGCGGCTGGTGTCGTTCGCGCTGCGGGGGCTTCCCGAGGGGGTGCGCACGGTGAAGTCGGTGACGCTGCTCCAAGGGGCGTTCTCGCACTACGCGTTCGCGGCCCGGCTGCCGCACGACGCCCGGGCCGGAGGGGTGCTCCAGGGGCAGCAGAACCGTGTCGACGGGCCCTTGGTGTGCTGTCACTCCCGGCATGACACGGCCCTGGGCACGGTGTACCCGCTGGCCTCGCGGATGGCGGGCGACAGCCGGTCGGCCGCCGAGCCGGTCCTGAGGCGGGCCCTGGGCGCCAAGTGGGGCGCGATGGGCCACGACGGGGTGCAGGCGGTGCCGGGCACGCGCGCGTACACCCTCGCCGAGGCCCTGAAGGCGAAGCTGCCCGCCTCGGGGTGCGTGAACGTCGACGCGGCGGCCGTGGTCAGACGGGGCGGGCCGCCGGCCGGTGCGCACAGCGACATCCTGCACGCGGAGCTGGCCCGGCTGGTCCTGGCGGCGGGCCGCGTTCGCTGACCCGCCGCCGGACGGTGCCTCAGCGGTGTGCGGTGAACTCCACGACCTGCTGGTAGGTCGGCCGGTTCTGCCAGCTGATCTTGCCGTGCTTGATGCCGCCGAGGGTGCGGTGGTTGATCGAGTCGGCGCACCACTGGTCGCCGGCCGCGCACACGTCGTCGCCGGGGTAGACCTGGGCCGCGGTCTTCGCGGCCGCCTCCTTCAGGGTGCTGACGAGGGTGTCGCGGCACGCGCCGAGGCTGCCGTCGCCGCAGTACTTCCGGGCGAGCGGCCCCTTCACCTGCTCACCGAGGACGGCGCGGACGTCCTTGTCGACGTAGCTCCACCAGCCGTACTGGAAGGAGCTCCCCGCGTGCGAGCCGGTCGGGCCGTGTGCTGCCGACGGGGACTCGTCGACGGGGAGGTTGGCCGTGACGGCTTCGTACAGCTCGCTGCCGAGGCCCGGTTCGAACTCTGCCTTGACCAGGAGCGGCCACCAGGCGTCCAGGATGCGGATCGCGTCGGCGTCGGCGTACTTCTTGGAACCGGCGGCGGTCTCCGTGCGCTTGCCGCCCGCGGCGACCCAGGCCTGGAGTTTGCTCACGGCGGCCGCCGCGGCCGGGTCGGTGACGGGTGCGCCGGTGACGACCTTCAGGAGCTTGGGCAGGACGTCCTCGGCCCGCAGGTCCGCCAGCCCGGCGTCCGCCATGGCCTTCACCAGGGCGGCGCGGGTCACCCCGCCCTGCTGGACGAGCTTCTTCACCCGGTCCTCCAGGAGGTTGCCGCGGTGCACCGGGCCGTTGCCCCAGGGCGCGGCCGTGTAGTCCCTGGCCTGCTTGTTGTTCCAGGAGACGTAGTAGTCCTGGTCGATGGAGTTCGGGTGGGCGGAGGGCGGGGTGTAGTCGGCCGTGTTGGTCGCCGGGTTCCAGCCGCGCCACTCGTGGGCCGGCCGGGCCCACGCCGGGAACTCGGAGTCGACGCCGGCCGCGCGCACCGGGTTGTCGCCGCTGTTGTAGTACGCGGTGTGCTCGGAGTCGGCGTAGAACCAGTTGAAGGTGTAGTTGATGTGCTGGACGGCCTTCTGGAAGGAGTCCGGGCCCTTGACGTAGTCCGGGTCGTTCAGCATCTGGAAGCCGATGATGGAGTCGGCCTCGTGCAGGAAGGACGAGCGCAGGGTGGTGTAGGCGACCTTCTTGCCGCCGACCGTCGCGCGGTACTCGACGGGGCCGTACTTCGTGCGCCACACGCGCATGGTGTACGAGCCGGCCGCGGTGCCGTCGGCGGTCGTGGGCTTCCACGCGTTCTTCTGCTCGACCTTCTCCATCGGCGTGCAGGTGCCGCGGTAGAGGTAGTGGTAGTCGTCCTGGCACAGCTCGACCGCGTAGGAGTCGATGATGTCCTGGCCCGAGGTCGTGGCGCTCCAGGCGTAGTCCTGGCCGCGGCCGAGTTCGACGTACATGCTCAGGCCGGCGAAGGAGGCGCCGCGGGCGCTGATGCCCGGGCCCTGGATCTCCTGGAGCAGCAGCAACTGGGGGGCGAAGTAGCCGGTCTGCGGACCGAACACGGCGACGGGGTGGCCACTGGCCGTGTGCTTGCCGCTGACGACGAGGGCGTTGGACATGCCGCGCTTCGCGGACGAGGTGGCGGTTTTCGCGGCTTGACCGGACGCGCCGGTCGCAGCGGCCGTCGCGGCGCTGCCGGTGCGGTCGTACACGAGCGGCTCCGGCTCCACCGAACCTGCGTCGGGCAGGGCAGCGCCCTGCGGGTCGGCGGGCTTGGCGCCGTAGGGGAAGCTGCCGTCGTGCTGGGTGAGGACGGCCTCCGGGTCGTTGCGCATCCGGAAGGACTCCCAGACCTTGGTGCCCTCGGTGACGCCGTACTTCTCCTGGGCGGCCATGAGCGAGAGGGCGTTGTTCACCTCGCCGCCTCCGCCCGAGCCGAACAGCGCGCCGATGACGGAGGCCAGCGCGACCAGGTCGGTGATCTTGAAGTGCTCGATGGTGCCGGCGTTGGTGACTGAGTCCTTGTGCCCGGTGAGTACGTATTCACCGGGGAAGGTGCGCCCCTTGTCGGAGGCGTCGATGTAGGCGTTGATGCCGTCGAGGTAGGCCTTGACGTCGGCGAGGGCCTGCTGTCCGCGCTCGCCGTTGGTGGCGACGGCGTTGTCGATCTGCGCCTGCAGATCTGCCTCGCCGTACGGGGCGTGCCGCCAGAACTGCTGCTCGAGGCCCTGGTTGGAGGGCGCACCGCCCGCGAAGGAGGTCAGCTGACCGCGCCCGACGTGCCGGAAGACGTCCATCAGCCACAGCCGGTCCTGGGCTGCCGCGTATCCGGCGCCGAACTCCGTGCCGTAGCGGGTGGTGCCGGTGATGTGCGGCACGCCGGTCTTCTTGTCCCGGACGATCGTCACGTCACCGCGTCCGGCGGGTTTCACGCTGGAGGCGACCTGGTCGGCGGGGACTCCGAAGGAGGCGTCGTTGAAGAAGGTGTTGATCTTGTCGTTGGTGAGGGCGGGGTAGCCCTTGGCGAGGTTCGCGTAGGGCCCGAGCTGGTCCTCGGCGTGCTCGGGCTGGGTGCCGAAGGCCTGGTTCAGGAGGATCTGGGCGAGGGTGGCGTTGCCGTTCTGGCCGGGCGGGAGGATGTCCGAACACTGGTTCCCGCAGAAGTCGTTCGCCGCGGCGGTGGGCTGCGCGACCGCTGTTTCCGATGCGGCAGCCGGGGCAAGCGGCGACAAGAGACCTGCGATCAGGGTGCATACCGATGCTGTCTTCAGGAACCCGGGGATTCCGCTGGGAGTTCTCATTCTGTCGAGAACGGTGCGTGGGGCACGCCGTGGCATGGGGGCTCCTCCCGACGGGGGTGGGCCGGATGTTACCGCCGGTATCCCCCGGCTTGAAGATGAACAAGCGTCACTTTTTGAAGTCGGCACAACAGACACACGGATCACGGCAGTCGACTGGCGAGCCTCTTCGGGCCGCTTATGGAGGCCATTTGAAATCGGATGGAGCCGATTCGCTTGTCGATACGTCTATTCGGCGACGTCCTTACGACGACGCCGAAGTGACCGGATTACAGGTGCAGGTGTGACGGAGGTGCAGGACGATGGCCGGTTTCCGGAGTCTGGCGAGACAGGTCCGCGATCCGCGGTGCGATCTGGCCCTGCGGCGCTATTCGCTGCGTAAGTGCCTTGAGAGGTTCGCCCCTTACGGGCACAGGGCGACCTGGGACCATCTCTGCTCCCGGGCGGGATTCGGTCCCGAGGACCGCTCTCCCGATCCGGTGCGGCTCGTGGCCGCACTGGACGAGCTGGAGGAGGCGCGGGCGGTCTGGCTGGCCTACGAGGTCGAGTTCGCCGAGCGCCGCAAGAAGGAGAAGCACGACGGACTGCGCAGGCCGGGCAGTGTGGACGACTGGCACCGGCTGACCTGGGGCGGTTTCGGCGTGGCGTGGTGCGACGACCCGGCGGTCCATCCCCGTGAACCGCTGGCCGAGGTACTGCGCCGGCTGATCGCCGCGCTGGAGCGCGAGCCGGGCTCGGCGTGCCCGGTGTGCGGCGGCGCGCAGCTCGTCTGGAGGTACGACCTGGACCACGAACCCTCGTCCGGTCCGGTCTGCGCGGACTGCGGAATCCTGGTGCCGCGTCCCGTGCTCACGCCCGAGGCCCTGGCCTACGCCAGGCGGACCAGGTTGCTGGTGTCGGCTTGACGGATGCGGGTGCGCGAAGGGGTGCGCCGGGGATGCCGCACCCCCACTGCCGGTGGTGACTGGCACCATCGACGCCATGATGCAGGTGTGCCTGAACGGTTCGCGGACGGCCGCTGACGGCGTGGCCGTGCCGCTGACACCCGAGTCGATGGCCGACTCGGCCGCCGGGGCCGTGGCCGCGGGGGCGACGGACATCCACGTCCATCCCAAGACGCCCTGCGGACGGGACACGTTGTCGCCGCGGGTGCTCGGCGCGACGCTGGCGGCGATCCGGGCGCGGGTGCCGGTGCCGGTGGGTGTGACCACGGGCGCGTGGGCGGAACCCGACCCGGCCGCCCGGCTGGAGCGGATACGCGGCTGGACCGTGCTGCCCGACCACGCCTCGGTCAACTGGCATGAGCCGGGGGCGGAGGAGACGGCCGCTCTGCTCATGGAGCGCGGAGTGGGCGTGGAGGCAGGCATCTGGTCCGGCACGGACGGGGCGAGGCGGTTCGCGGCGTCGGCGCTGGGGCCGAGGGTGCTGCGGGTTCTGGCCGAGGTGACGGACCCGGACCCGCTGAGCGCGGTCGCTTCGGCACGGGGACTGCTGTCCGACCTGGGGTCCGCGCACGGCCGTCCTGTGCTGCTGCACGGGGAGGACGGGGGTGCGTGGCCGGTGCTGCGGCTCGCGGGGCGGCTGGGGCTGGCGACCAGGGTCGGACTGGAGGACGTGCTGGTGCGGCCCGACGGGGCCCGGGCGGGGTCCAATGCGGAGCTGGTCGCGGTGGGGCTGGTGGAGTACGGCCGGTCGTGAGGCGATCGGCGTGCCCTCGGCCGGGGCCTCTCAGCCCTGACCCCGACGGCCCCGCTCCACCATCAGGCGGGAGCCCGCGCGCCGTTCACCGAACGCGTCGTCCGGGTTGGACAGGACGCAGCTGTCGAGGGAGAGGCAGCCGCAGCCGATGCAGTCGGCGAGGTGATCCCGCAGGCGGTTCAGCTGCTTGATGCGCTCTTCCAGCTCGGCGCGCCAGGCTTCGGAGAGGTGCGCCCAGTCCTCCCGGGTGGGCGTGCGCTCCTCGGGGAGTTCCGCGAGCGCCTCGCGAATCGTCGCCAGCGGGATGCCCACCCGCTGCGCGGCCCTGATGAACGCGACCCGGCGCAGCGTGTCACGGGAGTAGCGGCGCTGGTTGCCCGCGGTCCGGCGGCTGCCGATCAGGCCCTTGGACTCGTAGAAGTGCAGGGCGGAGACCGCGGCGCCGCTGCGCGCCGCGAGCTGGCCGACCGTGAGCTCGTGGATCTTCTCTGGAATCCGGTGCACCCCGCGAACCCTACCGATTCCGTTGACACAGCCACCGCGGCCGACCATGCTAAGCAGTCGCTTAGAGATATGAGCGCGCAGACTCCCCGCACACGAGAGGCCTGGAAGACATGGCAGAGCCGAGGATCTTCACGTCCGTCGACGACCTGAAGTCGGCGGTGGGCGAGCAACTGGGGTACACGGACTGGCTCGACATCGACCAGAAGCGGATCGACCTCTTCGCGGAGGCCACCGGCGACCACCAGTGGATCCACGTCGACGCGGAGAAGGCCGCCGCGGGCCCGTTCGGCACCACCATCGCGCACGGCTACCTGACCCTGTCCCTGCTGCCCCTCTTCGGGCCGCAGCTGATCGCCGTCGAGGGCGTGAGGATGGGCGTCAACTACGGCACGAACAAGGTGCGTTTCCCCGCCCCTGTGCCCGTGGGTTCCCGGCTGCGGGCCACCGCGACGATCAGCGGCGTCGACGAGGTGCCCGGCGGCGTCCAGGTGGCCGTCGCCTTCAGCGTGGAGCGCGAGGGCGGCGACAAGCCGGTCTGCGTCGCCGAGTCGGTGGCGCGCTACTACTTCTGAGGCCGGGGCCCGGCGCCCCTCAGGCCGTCGGGCCCTGGGCTCCGACCATCCGCAGCACGAGGTCGGCGTACAGCTCGCCGACCTCCTCCGGCGTCCGGGGCCCGCCGACGTTGAACCACCGCGCCACGTCGATGCACAGGGACAGCACGGCCAGCGTCGTGCCGTGCACGTCGGCGACGTCGAACTCGCCCGACCGCACGCCCTCCTCGATGATCCCGCGCACCTCGCCGTCGACCTCGCGGCGCAGCGCGAGGATCTCGGCGCGGGCGTCGGGACCCAGCGACTCGAGTTCGTACTGCACGACCCGGGCGGTGGTACGGCCGCCCGCGTGCCAGCGCACGAAGGAGCTCACCGCGCCGGCGAGCCGCTCGGTGGGACTGCCATCGCGCCGGGCCGCCGTCCGCAGGATCTCCAAGGCCTTCTCGTGCCCGATCCTGCTGATGCGGTGCAGCAGCTCTTCCTTGGTCTTGTAGTGGATGTAGAGCGCGGCCGGGCTCATCCCGGCGCGGCCCGCGATGTCGCGGGTCGTCGTGGCGTGGTAGCCACGCTCGGCGAAGGCCTCCACCGCGGCGACCAGCAGCCGCCGCGCCGCGTCGGGCGTGACCTCGCCCCACGCCTGCGCCTCGCCGCCGGCCGTCTCCTCCGCCGTACTCATCGCTCGCCCCTCTCCACTGGCAGGAGCAACACCATACCGCCGAAGGTGAGCGAGCGCTTAGTGTGGCCGCTCAGTGCTTCTCGTAGGGGGCGTACGAGGGGACCGCTCCGGGCCCCTCCTGCCGGTCCCTGATCACTTTGGACAGGGTGAAGGCCGAGGTGACCAGGTACAGGACGGCGATGGCGAGGAAGGCCCGCACCCAGGCGTCGGCGCTCAACTGGTAGATGCCGATGGCCGTGGCCGCCATGGCGACGGCGAAGGAGGCGACGGCCTGGCCGTAGAAGGCGGCGGTGTTCTGCTGCTTGCCCGGTGTGTCACTCATGGGGGAAAGCATCGGCGGACGTGGCCCGCGCCACATCCGCCGAGGTACTCAGACAGGTACTCAGAACGCCGAGACGCCCGTCAGAGCCCGCCCGATGACCAGCTTCTGGATCTGGCTCGTGCCCTCGTAGAGGGTCATCACCCGGGCGTCCCGCAGCAGCTTGCCCACCGGGTACTCGTCGATGTAGCCGTAGCCGCCGAAGACCTGGAGCGCATTGTTCGCGGCGCGGACGGCGGCCTCCGAGGCGAACAGCTTGGCCTTGGACGACTCCACCGCGAACGGCCGCCCCCGGTCGATCAGGTCGGCGACCCGCCAGGTCAGCAGCCGGGCGGCGTCGACGTCCAGGGCGATGTCGCTCAGCAGCTCCTGGACGAGCTGGTGATGGGCGATGGTCCTGCCGAACTGCTCCCGCTCCCCCGCGTACCGCACGGCCGCGTCGAGGGCGGCCTGGGCGATGCCGACGCAGCCCGCGGCGACGGACATCCGGCCCTTGGCGAGAGCCGACATGGCGATCGAGAAGCCCTTGCCCTCCTCCCCGAGCAGGGCGGAGGCGGGTACGCGCACGTCCTCCAGGACGAGTTCGGCGGTGGCCTGGCCACGCAGCCCGAGCTTGCCGTGGATGGTGCGGCGGGTCAGGCCGGGGGTGTCGGTGGGGACGAGGAAGGCGGAGACGCCCTTGTGGCCGGGGGCGTCCGTGGAGCGGGCGAAGAGCAGGACGACGTCGGCCCAGGTGCCGTTGGTGATGAACATCTTGGTGCCGCTCAGGACGTAGTCGTCGCCGTCCCGAACCGCCCGGGTCTCGAGACTGCCCGCGTCCGAGCCCGTGCCGGGTTCGGTGAGGCCGAAGCAGCCGATCGACGCGCCGGAGGTGAGGCCGGGCAGCCAGTGCCGCTTCTGCTCCTCGCTCCCGAAGGCGGCGACGGTCTTGGCGACGAGCCCGAGGGAGACGGAGACGATGCCGCGCACGGACGAGTCGCCCCGGCCCAGCTCCTCCGTGACCAGGCAGTACGCGAGGTGGTCACCGCCGGAGCCGCCGTACTCCTCATCGATCGTCAGGCCCAGGAAGCCGACCTCGCCGAGCTTCTCGACGATGGCGCGGTCGACCTCCTCCGCGCGGTCCCAGGCGACGACGTGCGGGGTGATCTCGCGCTCCACGAAGTCCCGCGCGAGCTGCCGGACCGCGCTCTGCTCCTCGCTGAGCCCCAGATTCACCACAGGTCACCCCACTGCACGCCGTAAGTGTAGATTTAAATTAGCACTGCTAGTTTCTCGGTGCAGCCCTACTATGTGCGCCATGGCCCGACCGCGCAAGCCCTTGCTCAGCACCGACCGGATCGTCGAGACGGCCCGTGCGCTCGTGGACGCGGAGGGGCTGGCCGCCGTCTCCACGCGGCGGCTCGCCGCCGAACTGGGGGTCAGCGGGCCCTCGTTGTACAACCACTTCCGCACCAAGGACGAGATCCTGGAGGCCGTCGCCGACTCGGTGAGCGGCCAGGTGGACCTGTCGATGTTCCAGGACGGCCGGGACTGGCGGACCGCGTTGCACGACTGGGCCGTCTCCTACCGGGCCGCGCTGCGCGACCACCCGAACATCGTCCCGGTGCTGGCCCGGGGCCCGGGCCGCCGCCCGGCCGGACTGCGCCTCGCGGACGCCGTCTACGGCGCGATGGTCGCCGCGGGCTGGCCGCCGGCGCAGGCCACCTCCATCGGCGCGCTGATGCGGTACTTCGTGATGGGCTCCGCGCTCGGCTCCTTCGCCGGGGGCTTCGTGGACGACGCGAGCGCCTACGACCCCGCCGACTACCCCCACCTCCAGCAGGCCCACCTCCTCGCCGAACAGCAGGAGAAGATCGACGAGAGGGCCTTCGAGACCGGGCTGACGGCCCTGCTGGACGGGCTGACGCGACAGTACGAGCAGGTGCGGCCCACGGCGTAGACGACGCTTCGGCGCCGGCCGAACCGTTCGTGTTCCATGCTGGAGGGCATGACCACGAGGGACCCGAAGGCGACGGCCCTGGCACGGCTCGCCGCGCTGTTCGCGGACGAGACCCGGGCCGCGTGCCTGCTGGCGCTGCTCGACGGACGGGCCTGGACCGCCAGCGAGCTGGCGCGGCACGCGGGAGTCGCCGCGTCGACATTGAGCGAGCACCTGGGCCGTCTCGTCGCGGGCGGACTGCTCGCCGAGGAGCGGCAGGGCCGGCACCGGTACGTCCGGCTGGCCGACGCGCGGGTCGCGCAACTGCTGGAGGACCTGGCCTCGCAGGTCGCGCCGGACGAGACCGCACGGCCGCGCACCCTGCGGGAGTCGAGCGCCGGCTCGGCGATGGCCCGCGGCCGCACCTGCTACGACCATCTCGCCGGGCGGCTCGGCATCGTGGTCAGCGACGCGCTGACGGCTCGCGGCCTGCTGGAGCAGGAAACGGGGTTCGCGCTCACCGACGCGGGGCTGGCCTGGTTCGCGTCGGCCGGGATCGGCCTGGAACGCCGGGGCCGGCGGCCGCTGGCCCGGGGATGTCTGGACTGGACCGAGCGCCGTCCCCATCTCGCGGGCGTTGCGGGCGCGGCGCTGTGCCGGCACGCGCTGGACGCGGGGTGGTGCGTGCGCGTCGGCTCCGAGCGGGCCGTGAAGGTGACGGCGGCCGGTGAGCGCGCCCTCTTGGATCTGCTGGGCGTGGCGGCGACGGCGCTGCGCTGAGACCAGACTTCGATGTGCCGGGCGTGGCGGCGACGGCGCTGCGCCGAGACCCCGGAACGGGTCCGGACCTGCCGCGACACCCCGTCGGTCAGCCCGCACCACAAGGCCCGAAAACCGCGAGCGTTCGCACCTGCACACCCCCTAGCCTCGGAGCCATGATGATCAACTCCCCCCGCCCTCCCGCCCACCGCGCGGATCTGCTCGCCGCCGGTGCGGCCGCGGTGACCGTCGTGCTGTGGGCCTCCGCCTTCGTCTCGATCCGCAGCGCGGGTGACGCGTATTCACCGGGCGCGCTGGCGCTCGGGCGATTGCTGGCCGGGGCGCTGACGCTGGGGGTGATCTGCCTGCTGCGGCGGGAGGGGCTGCCGCCGCGCTCGGCCTGGCGCGGGATCGCGATATCGGGCGTGCTGTGGTTCGGCTGCTACATGGTCGTGCTGAACTGGGGCGAGCAGCAGGTCGACGCCGGGACGGCCGCCCTGGTGGTCAACACCGGACCGATCCTCATCGCGCTGCTCGGTGCCCGGCTGCTCGGCGACCCGATGCCGCCGCGGCTGCTGGCGGGAATGGCCGTGTCGTTCGCCGGTGCCGTGACGGTGGGCCTGTCGATGTCGGGCGAGGGCGGTTCCTCGATGCTCGGGGTGCTGCTGTGTCTGCTGGCGGCCATCACGTACGCCGCTGGTGTCGTGGCGCAGAAGCCGGCGCTGGGCACGGCGAGCCCGTTGCAGGTCACCACGTTCGGGTGCCTGGTCGGCGCGGTGCTGTGCCTGCCGTTCGCCGGGCAGCTCGTGCAGGAGGCCGCCACGGCGCCCGCCACAGCGACGCTCAACATGGTGTATCTGGGCGTCTTCCCGACCGCCCTCGCCTTCACGACCTGGGCGTACGCCCTGTCCCGGACGACCGCGAGCCGGATGGGTGCGACGACGTACGCGGCGCCCGCACTGGTCGTGCTGATGTCCTGGCTGTTCCTCGGCGAGGTGCCGGGGCTGCTCACGCTGGTCGGCGGCGTGCTGTGCCTTGCGGGCGTCGCGGTGTCCCGGTCGCGGTCGCGGGCGGCGGCCCGGGCCGTGGCTCCGGGAGCGGTTCCGGAGACACGGCCCGAGGAGGCAGCGGGCTCAGCCCGCTGACCCGGCCTGCGCCTCCGGCTCGGCCTTCGTCTCCGGCTCGGCCTTCGTCTCCGGCGCGGACCGCGCCTCGGCCGCGCGCGCCCGGTCCGCGAGGATCTTGATCGACACCAGGGCGATCACCGAGAGCACGACGATGTAGCCGGACACGGCCATCGAGGTGCCGGTCGCCTCCAGCAGCAGCACCATCACGAAGGGCGCGAGCCCGCCGCCCGCCACGGCCGCGATCTGGTATCCCAGGGAGGCGCCGGTGTAGCGCATCTCGGGCGTGAACAGCTCGGCGAACAGGGCGGCCTGGGGGCCGTACATGATGCTCAGGAAGCAGCTCGCGACGAACGTGCCGACCGCGAGCCACAGCAGCGAGCCGGTGTCGATCAGCAGGAAGAGCGGCACGGCCCACAGGGCGATGCCGACGGCTCCGAAGGCGTAGATCCGGATGCGGCCGACGCGGTCGGAGAGGGCCGCGGCGGCCGGGATCAGCACGAGCTGGGTGAGGCTGACGCAGAGCGAGACCATGAGCACCGGGCCCTTCTTCATCTCCAGTTCCCGGGTCGTGTAGTCCAGGACGCCGGTGATGAGGATGTAGAAGGTGGCGGTGTTCACGGCGAAGGAGCCGCCGGCCAGGAACACCGTGCCCAGGTGGCCGCGCAGGATCGTGCGCAGCGGCGAGCTCTGCTCGGACTTCTCCTTCTCGGCGAGCGCCCGCTCGGCCTCCCGGAACGCCGGGGTCTCCTCGACACGCTTGTGGATGTACCAGGCGAGGGCGAGGACCAGCAGGCCGACCAGGAACGGCACCCGCCAGCCCCAGGCCGCGAACGCCGAGTCACTGGTGAGCGCGCCGGCCAGCAGGAACACGGTGTTGGCGGTGACCACGCCGATGGGGACGCCGAGCTGGACGACACTGCCGTAGACACCGCGCTTGCCCTCCGGGGCGTACTCGGTGGCCAGGAGCATCGCGCCGCCCCACTGGGCGCCGACGGCGACGCCCTGCGCGACCCGGAGCAGGACGAGCAGGATCGGGGCGGCCACGCCGATCGTGTCGTACGTCGGCAGCAGGCCGATGGCGGTCGTGGACACGCCCATCAGGGCGAGGGCGAGGACGAGCATCGGCTTGCGGCCGCGCTTGTCGCCGAGGTGGCCGGCGACGATGCCGCCGATGGGCCGGGCGAGGAAGCCGACGGCGAAGGTCGCGAACGAGGCGAGGACGCCTGCCGTGGCGCTGCCGGCGGGGAAGTAGAGGTCGCCGAGCACGAGGGCGGCGGCGATGCCGAAGACGAAGTAGTCGTACCACTCGACGGCCGAGGCGAGCGCCGCCGCGGTGGCCACCCGGCGTCGGTTGCCGACGGCGGGCGTGGTGGTGACGGGCTGAGCGGAAGGTGCCGTGTCCATGCGGTGCACGCTCCGGGGGTGCTGGGGACGGAACGGGGGGTGGCTCGAGTTCCGGGGAACGTACTGACCGGACGGTATGGACGTCAACGGGTCGCGCACCAGGACTTTTACCTGTAGTTGGCATCGACCGCGGGCCCGGGCACGCCGAAGGCCCCGGCCTCGCGCGGAGGCCGGGGCACCTGAATCGCGGGCTAGAAGACCACCAGGGCCCGGCCGCCCTTGCCCGCCAGCATGTTCTCGAAGGCCGCCGGGATGCCGTCCAGGGAGATGCGTTCCGTGACCAGCGCGCTCAGGTCGAGGCGGCCCGCACGGATGTGCTCGGCCAGGACCGGGAGGTCCTTCGCCGGGTCGGAGTTGCCGTAGACGCAGCCTGAGAGGGTGCGGCCCCAGTGGAAGATCTCCAGGGCGTTGAAGGTGACCTGCTGGTCCTTGCCGCCGATGCCGACGACCGTGGTGCGGCCGCCGCGGCGCGTGGAGTCCCAGGCCGTGCGGATGCTGACCGCGCGGCCCGCGCACTCCACGGCGACGTCGACGCCCTGCTTGCCGGTGAGGCCGCGGATCTCGCGGGCGGTGGTGTCGGAGGCGACGACGTAATCGGTGGCGCCGGCCGTCCTGGCCAGCTCCTCCTTCCCGGCGGACACGTCCACCGCGACGATCTTCGACGCGCCCGCGATCCGGGCGGCCTGGAGGGCGGCGAGGCCCACTCCCCCGACGCCGAACACCGCGACCGTCTCGCCCTGCAGGACCCGGGCCGCGTGGTGCACGGCGCCGTAGCCGGTGAGGACGGCGCAGCCGAGGAGGGCGGCGTCGGTGAGCGGGACGCCGTCCGGGACGGGCAGCACGCAGGACGCGGAGACGACCGTCTCCTCGGCGAACGCGGCGACGTTCAGGCCGGGGTGGAGGTCGGTGCCCTCGGTGGTGCGGGCGTAGACGTCGGCGGCGCCCTTGAGGGCGTTGGCGCACAGCCACACCTCGCCGAGCGAGCAGGCGTGGCAGGCGCCGCAGGACGGGGCCCAGTTGAGGACGACCCCGTCGCCGGGCGAGACGTGGCCGACCCCCTCGCCGACGGCGACGACCGTACCGGCGCCCTCGTGCCCGAGGACGGCCGGGACGGGCACGCGCATGGTGCCGTCGGACAGGGACAGGTCGGAGTGGCAGACCCCGGCGGCGGCGAGCCGGACCCGGACCTGGCCGGGGCCGGGTTCGGGCAGGTCGATGCCGGTGATCTCCAGCGGGGAGCCGACTGCGGGCAGGACGGCGGCGCGGACAGCCATGACGGAAGGACCCCCTGGGCTAGAACTGAAGGGACTTGGTCTGGAGGTACTCGGCCAGGCCGTGCACGCCGAGTTCGCGGCCCACGCCGGAGTGCTTGTAGCCGCCGAAGGGGGCGAGGGGGTTGAAGCGGCCGCCGTTGATGTCGACCTGGCCGGTCTCCATCCGGCGCGCGAAGGCCACCGCCTCGGCCTCGTCACCCGCCCAGACGGCGCCGGCCAGGCCGTACACGGTGCCGTTGGCGATGCGCAGGGCGTCCTCCTCGTCCTCGTACCTCAGGATCGACAGGACCGGGCCGAAGATCTCCTCCTGCGCGATGGTCATGTCCTCGGTCACGTCGGCGAAGACGGTCGGGCTGACGAAGTACCCCTCCTCGCGCGGGGCTTCGGGGCCTCCGGCGACCAGGCGGGCGCCCTCCGCGACGCCCTTCTCGATGTAGCCGCGGACCCGTGCCTGCTGCTTGGCGTTGACGACCGGGCCGATGCGCTCGCCGTACTTGGCGGCGGCGGCCGCGGCGAGCTCGACGGCCTCGTCGTACTGGTCGCGGTGGACCAGCATCCGGGTCCAGGCGCTGCAGGTCTGCCCGGAGTTGGACATGACGTTGGCGACCCCGACGTTGACCGCCTTGGCCAGGTCGGCGCTCGGGAGGATGACGTTGGCGGACTTGCCGCCCAGTTCGAGGGCGACCTTCTTGACCTGCCCGGCGGCGATGGCGGCGATCTGCCGGCCGACGGCGGTGGAGCCGGTGAAGGATACGAGGTCGACACCGGGGTGCTCCGCGAGGGCCTGACCGGCGACCGGGCCGAGACCGGTGACCAGGTTGAAGACGCCCGCCGGGATGCCCGCCTCGTGCACGGCGTCGGCGAAGAGCCGGGCGACCAGCGGGGTGTCCTCGGCCGGCTTCACCACCACCGTGCAGCCCGCCGCGAGGGCCGGGGCGACCTTGGCGACGATCTGGTGCAGCGGGTAGTTCCAGGGCGTGATCGCGGCCACGACACCGACCGGCTCGTGGTGCACGACCGAGTTGCCGGTCTTCTCCTCGAAGGCGTACGTCGCCGCCAGCTCCGCGTACGAGCCCGCCACCGCGATCGGCACGCCCGCGTGGACGGCCTGCGAGAACTTCGGCGGCGAGCCCAGTTCGGCCGTGACGGTCCCGGCGATCTCGTCGGCGCGGGCCACGAGCACGTCCCGGAGTGCGGAGAGCCGTGCCGCCCGCTCGGCCGGCGGGGTCGCCGCCCAGCCGGGGAGAGCGGCGCGGGCGGCCCGTACGGCGGTGTCGACGTCCGCGGGGGTGCCCGCGGGGACGGTGCCGATGACCTGCCCGTCGACGGGGTTCACGACCTCGATCACGTCCTGGCCGGCGGCGGGGCGCCAGGCGCCGTCGATGTACATGCCGTCGTATGCCTTCATCGCGCTTCCTCCGGGGGCGGGGCGTCGTCGTCCGCCACATAAACTAGCGGCGATAGTTTTCTGGCGCCAGACATCCCGGGGTGGCGGGACCCGGATGCCGCCGGGCCGTCACAGCGCGGCGCGGGTCCCGACCGGCGGTGCGGCTCCTCACTCCCCCAGGTCGGGCTGCCGCGCCGGATGCGGGCAGATGCGGTCGCCGTGCTGGTCGAAGACGAAGAGGTGGGCGAGGTCCACGAGGAGCGGCACCTGCATGCCGTGGCGCAGGGCCAGGTCCGGGGTGGTGCGGACGATGAGGTCGCCGGGCAGGCGGGCGTCGGCGGTCGCGGCCATCGGTGGGTCCTCGGGGCGGTCCAGGGCGATCACGGGTCCGGCCCGTCCGGCTCCGGACCGCTCCCGCAGCCGCGTGAGGACCGAGCCGTCGCGGCGCCGCCGGGCGGGGCGGCCGGGGCGGGGGCGCGCGGCCTCCAGTTCGGCGACGACGGCGGGGCTGGAGCCGGTATCGAAGTGGACGAGGACCTCGTGCCCCTGGAACTCCACGTGCTCGACCAGACCGGTGATCGGCACCTCGCCGGGGCGGGCGGCGCTGTGGTTGGCGATCCGGACGGCCTCCGAGCGCAGGCCGACGATGACCTCGCGGCCCTGCTGGACGCGCAGCAGCTGGTGGTCGAGGGAGAGCGGCTCGGGCAGGCGCAGGAACTGCTTGCCCAGGCTGATGGTCATCGCCCCGTCGAGCGGAGCGCGCACCAGGCCGCGCAGCAGGTTGATGCGCGGGGTGCCGATGAACGCGGCGACGAAGACGTTGCTGGGCAGCGCGTAGACCACGCGGGGGCTGTCGACCTGCTGCAGCACACCGCCGCGCAGCACCGCGACCCGGTCGCCGAGCGACATGGCCTCGGCCTGGTCGTGGGTGACGTAGATCGTGGTGACGCCCAGCTCCCTGGTGAGCCGGGAGATCTCGGCCCGCAGGTGGGTGCGGAGCTTGGCGTCGAGGTTGGACAGCGGCTCGTCCATCAGGAAGGCGGAGGGGTGGCGGGAGATGGCCCGGCCCATCGCGACCCGCTGGCGCTCACCGCCGGACAGTTGCCCGGGCAGGCGGTCGAGGAGGTCCTCGATGCCGAGCATGCGGGCGGTGGCGTCCACCCGGGGACGATGGTCCACGCCCGGGGACTCGATGCGCAGCGGGAAGCCGATGTTGTCGCGGCTGGTCATGTTCGGGTAGAGGGCGAAGTTCTGGAAGACCATCGCCATGTCCCGGCCCGACGGCGGCAGGTCGTTGGCGTACTGGCCGTCGAGCAGCAGCCGGCCCTCGTCGATCTCCTCCAGCCCGGCGATCATTCTGAGGACGGTCGACTTGCCGCAGCCGGACGGGCCGAGCAGCACGAGGAACTCGCCGGGCGTGATGTCCAGCGTCAGCCGGTCCACCGCGCGGGGACCCCGCGGGTAGGCCTTGCTCACGTCGTGCAGGGAGATGGCGCGTGTCATGAGGGGCCCCCGAGGGGTGTCCGGGCGATGGTGCTCCGCGGTCGGAAGCCCCGTGCGGGTCGTACGGGGCTGTGGGTCACGGAAGTTAACGGAATGTGCCCGGCCGGGGGAAGACATCGGGCGAGATCGGGGGCTTCGGTCCATGTGGTGAGAAGGCGGACGACCCGATCCGGCCGTCGGGCGGGACCGGGCCGGGTCAGCGGATGCCGGTGAGATGGGCGAAGACGACCAGGTTCCCGGAGTAGCCCTTCCTGCGGTCGTAGCTGCCGCCGCAGGTGATCAGCCGCAGCTCGGGGCGGCCCCGGGCGCCGTACACCTCCTGGCTCGGGAAGCGCGCCTTCTCGTACGACTTGATCCTGTCGACCGTGTAGACGGCCATCCGCCCGTCGGCGCGCCGGGCCTTGATGATCCGGCCCCGCTTCAGCTCGGTCAGCCCCGCGAAGACGGCGGGCCCGCTGTCGGTGTCGAGATGCCCGACGGCCACGGCGGTGCCCGGTTCGCCGGGCGAGGCGCCGTGCCGGTACCAGCCGACGAGCTTGGGGTCGTCGTCCGGCGGGGCGGTGAGGCGGCGGTCGCGGTCGAGGCCGAGCTCCATGACCGGTGCGTCGAGGCCGAGGTAGGGGATGAGGAGCCGAGTGGCCCGGGAACGGGGCAGGGGGCGGAGGCCGGCGGGCGGGCGCGGCTTGCGGGCGGCGGGGGCGGGAGGCCTGGGAGCAGGGCGCTGCGTTGCGGTCGCGGGTCGGCCGGGGGGCTTGGCGGGCTCGCCTCCGCGGACCCCGGGGGCGGCGGCTCCTGAGGCGCGGGCACCGGGGGTGGCAGCCCCTGGGGGGCGGGCACCGGGAGTGGCAGCCCCTGGGGGGCGGGCACCGGGAGTGGCAGCCCCTGGGGGGCGGGCACCGGGAGTGGCAGCCCCTGGGGGGCGGGCGCCGGGGGTGCGGGGCCCGGGAGGGCGGGGCCCGGGGGTGCGAGCCGGTGTCGCGGCGGACGCGGGGGGCTCGGCCGGGCCGGTGCGGGGGCCGGGGGTGGGGGTGGCGGGTCCGGCAGGGAGGGCAGCGGTGCTGGAGGCACCTGGCACGGCGGTCCTGCCCGGGCCGGAGGTGCCCGGCGCTGTGGCCGTGCCCTTGCCGGCGCCGGGCGGGCGGTCGCTCGTCCCCGGGCCTGCGGCGCTTCCGGTACCCGTACCTGTGCCCGTGCCCGACGGCCGGCCGGCCGTGCCGGAGCCGGACGGGTGGTCGGCCGTGCCGGAGCCGGAGCCCGACGGGTGGGCAGCCGTGGTGAAGTCCGGTGGGAGGGGGGCCGTGACCGTCGTCGCGCCGGGCTCTTCGCCCCGGTCCCAGCAGACCCCGACCACCACCAGCAGCGAGACGGCCATCACGATCGTCCGCGTCAGCCGGTAGGCACGCGTCCGGTACCAGGGCCTGCGCGGGCGCCGCCGTCGCCACCCCCGGGGAGCGCCGGCGTGCGCCACGTACCGCCCCGGCGGGACGGCGCCGGTGCCCGGGCCACGCCGGACCACCGGCCGTGCCGCGGCGCGCCCGGCCCCGCGCCGGAACTCCCGGACATCGTCATGGCCGGTCCCGCGCCGCCCTGACGGCACTCGGGCGGGCCCCGCCCCGGCCCTGCGCCGGACGACCGGACCGCCGGCGGGCCCGGAGCCGGGCCGGGCACCGAGGCCGGCGGCGCCCCGACGGCCCACCGGAGCCGCACCCGAACCGGCACCACCCCCACGCCGCCCCGACGGCACATCCACGGAACCGGAACCAGCCCCCCACCGACCCGCCGAAGCAGCACCCGACCCGGCACCACCCCCACGCCGCCTCACCACCCCGGCGTCGGGCCCGAGCGGGCCCCCGCCCCGCACCGGCCGGGCGGAGCCCTCCGCGGAACCCGGCCTACGCGGCGCCATCGGGGCGCCGACGGAGCCGGAACCAGACCGTCCCGGCGACGGCGGCCAGGCCGACCGCGGCCGCGCCGGTGACCGGCGTGAAGGCCTCGCTGCGGGCGATGCCGCCGCCGCCCGCGGGCGGGCCGCCGACCGGCGTCGTCGGCTTGGACGTGGGGCAGTCGACCTTGAACACCTTGAACTTGCCCGCGCCGTGGGCCTGGTCGGTGAGCCACGTCAGCTTGTACTGCCCGTTGGGCAGGTCGACGGCCTCGGTACGGCCCATGCCGGTCGGGTCGGCCACGAAGCTGCCCGTGCGCGTGGCGCCGCCCGGGACCTCGGGCTGGGTCTGGATGGTCCAGTTGATCTGCTCACCCGCGTCGAAGTTGAACGCGGCGAGGTAGAAGTCGCAGACCTTCGGGTCGTTGCGCTGATTGACCGCGGCCGTAGTGCTGGCGTGGATCTTGACGTCGCCATTGTCCCCCGGGATGGGAGCGGCTACGGCGGACACCCCGCTCAGGGTGGTCCCTGCGAGGGTGAGGGCGGCGAGGACGGCGGTGCGGGCGCCGGCGCGACGCGCGAGGGGTACGACGGGCATGAACATGCCTCCAAGTCAGATGATTTTCATACAAACACCTCGTCACCTGACTCTCTGGCACCTCACCGTCAAAAGGGCCGCAGCACCGCCCTACGGCGCCTCAGATATCGCTCTTCCGGCGCAGCGGCGCCCCGCGCCCGAGGCCGCTCCGTCCCCCACGACCCTCACCACCCGACTGCTCCGGCCGGCCCGCCCCGCCCGGCGCGTCCCGGTCACCCGGCTCGTCCCGCTCGTCGCGCTCGTCCGGCTCCCGCGGCGACCGCACGGCGACCCCGGAGGACAGCAGCAACAGCACCCCCAGCATCACGAACGGCGCCGCCACACCCGCGACCCCGGCGATCAGCCCGGCCGCTGCGGGCGCGGCGACCTGGCCGAGCCGGTTGCCGGTCAGCCGCAGGGCCAGGGCCGTGGAGCGGGCGTCGTCGGGGGCGGCCTGGACGACCGTCGTCATGGACAGCGGCTGACCGACCCCGAGGCAGAAGCCGAGCGCGGCCAGCAGCAGTCCGAGCGCCCACACCGGCACCGGCAGGGCGATGCCCGTGCACAGCAGGGCCGCCAGCAGACAGGTGAGCGTGAGCAGCAGAGGCCTGCCGAGCAGCCGCAGCAGGGGCGTCAGCACCAGGCGGCAGGCGATCGTCGCCGCGGCGCGCAGACTGAGCAGGACGCCGATCACGGACGGCGCGATGCCCCGGTGCTCGCCGACCACCGGCAGATAGGCGGTCAGGATGTCGGTCGCGGACAGCACGGCCAGGCTGATGAGGATGCCCGCCGGCACGCCACGGGTGCGCAGGATGCCGCGGACCGGGACCCGGGCCCCCTTGTCCGCGTCGGACGAGGACGCCGTACGGCGATGCTCGATGCGCCACAGCGAGGTGAAGGCGACCGCCGCGGTCGCGCCCGCCACGATCAGGGCGAGCGCGCTGCTGCCCGCCATGTCCGCACCGCCGATCAGCGCGCCCGCGGCGACGGGGCCGACCAGCTGGCCGAGGGCGGCGCCGATGGTGAAGTGGCCGAAGTTGCGGTCCTGCTCGTGCGGCGCGGACTGCCGGGCGACCAGGGACTGCGAGCCGATGACGAAGCACAGGTGCCCGAGGCCCATCACCCCGCTCCACAGAGCCATCGTCCACAGGGAGCCGGCCACGCCGCTGAGGGCGCAGCCGCCGGCTATCAGCACCACGCCGACCGGCAGCAGGGGCGCGCAGCGGCCGTGGTCGGTGCGGCGGCCGAGGGGCACGGCGGCGAACAGGGGCAGCAGCGCGTACACACCGGCGATAACACCGACGGCGCGCTCGTCCGCGCCCAGCGCGAGGGCCCGGTAGGAGACGGCGGGCCGGGCCATCGACACCGCCCCCTGCGCGAAGCTGAAGGCGATGACGAGGCGGAGCAGCCAGCCGCGGTTCCCACCGGGCCTCACGATGACGTCCTCCATGAAGTGGCTCAGATGATCCCGAACAGCATGCCCGCGCCGAGGATGACCAGGCAGGTGAGGGCGGCCCACTTCACGACGAACTTGGTGTGGTCGCCGAACTCGACCTTGGCCATGCCGACCAGGACGTAGACGGCGGGGACGAGCGGGCTGGACATGTGCAGCGGCTGGCCGACGAGCGAGGCGCGGGCCATCTCCAGCGGGGTGACCCCGTGCGCGGCACCCGCCTCGGCGAGGACGGGCAGGACGCCGAAGTAGAAGCCGTCGTTCGACATGAAGTAGGTGAGCGGCAGGCTCAGGATGCCGGTGACGAGGGCCATGTGCGGGCCCATGCTGCCGGGGATGACGTCCACCATCCACTTGGCCATGTGGTCGACCATGCCGGTGCCCTGGAGGACGCCGGTGAAGACGGCGGCCGCGAAGACCATGCCGGAGACGTTCAGGACGTTGTCGGCGTGGGCGGCCAGGCGGGCCTTCTGGTCGGGGATGTGCGGGAAGTTCACGGAGAGGACGAGCGCGGCACCGATCAGGAAGAGCACCGGGATCGGCAGCCACTCCATGATCATGGCGGTGAGCAGGCCGACCGTTAGCAGCGCGTTGAACCAGTACAGCTTGGGGCGCAGGGTGGGCCGGTTCGGGTCGAGGCCCTGGAAGGCGCCGTCGTCACCGGAGGCGGTGGAGGCGGCGGAGCCCGTGGCACCGGCGGGGGCGTCCGTGCCGGAGCCGGCGGCGGCCGTGCCGCCCTTGCGCATCGAGACCTTGCCGTCGCCGGAGGCACCGGAGCCGACGAGGACCGTCTCGGTCTCCTTCTCCTCCTCCAGCACCTCGTCCAGCGTCAGCACGCCGAGCCGCCGGCGCTCGCGCACGCCGAGCACGTAGGACAGGACGAAGACGAAGGCCAGGCCCACCAGGAGCGCCGGGATCATCGGGACGAAGATGTCGCTGGCGTCGACCTTCAGCGCGGTCGCGGCGCGGGCGGTCGGGCCGCCCCAGGGGAGGGTGTTCATCACGCCGTTGGCCATGGCGGCGACACCGGTCATCACGACCAGGCTCATCTTCAGGCGCTTGTACAGCGGGTACATCGCCGAGACGGTGATCATGAAGGTGGTCGAGCCGTCGCCGTCCAGCGAGACGATGGCGGCGAGCACGGCGGTGCCGACGACGATCCGCATCGGGTCGGCTTTACAGAATTTGAGGATTCCGCGGACGATCGGGTCGAAGAGACCGACATCGATCATCACGCCGAAGTAGACGATCGCGAACATGAGCATCGCCGCGGTGGGGGCGAGGTCGGTCACGCCGTCGAGGACGTAGTCGCCGAGCTTGGCGCCCTTGCCGACGAACACGCAGAACAGCGCGGGAATCAGCACGAGCGCCGCGATCGGCGACATCTTCTTCATCATGATCAGGACCAGGAAGGTCGCGATCATGGCGAAGCCGAGGATGGTCAGCATGAGTGGATACCTAACGTTCGCCCTTGAACATCCCACCAGGGCCGGCGGTTCCCGAGACGTTAGGTCCCGTCAAGCAGCGTTAACAAGACGTTGACGTGCGAGCAATAAGCGCAAAACTGCTGGTCACAGCTTTGCTCAGGTCAGAGCGGTGAGCTTTTCGGTCACGGAGGCACTTTCGGCGGGGCTCGCGGGGGCGACCTCGACGGGTACGCCGTTGAGGACCGCGTTGCCCGACAGGGGGTCCAGCAGGCGGCCGTCGAGGAGCTGGTTGACGTTGACGCCGGGGTTTTTGGAGGCGTGGCCGAGGCGGGTGCCGGGGCGGTCGTGACCCCAGCCGTGCGGCAGGCTCACCACGCCCGGGCGGACCGCGTCCGTGACCTCGGCGGGTGCGAGGACCTCTCCCCCGGCGCCCTTCACGCGCACGGCGGCCCCGTCCTCGACGCCCAGCCGCTCGGCGTCCTCGGGGTGGAGGTGCAGGGTGCAGCGGTTGGAGCCGCCGGTGAGGGCGGGCACGTTGTGCATCCAGCTGTTGTTCGAGCGCAGATGGCGCCGACCGACCAGGACGAGTCCATCGGGGCGCTCGGCCAGGGCGGCGCGCAGCCGGGGCAGGTCGCCCGCGATCGGGCCGGGGAGCAGCTCGACCCGGCCGCTGGGGGTCTTCAGGGGCTGCGGCAGACGGGGCCGCAGCGGGCCGAGGTCGATGCCGTGCGGGTGCGCGAGCAGCTTCTCCAGGCTCAGTCCGTCCGGCCGTACGCCGAAGCCGTCGCCGTAGGGGCCGAGGCGCAGCATCATGTCGAGCCGGCGCTCCGGGCCGGTGTCGCCGGTGAGCCGGCCGGCGAGCTCGCGCGGGTCGCTGTCGTATACGGGCGAGTGCGGGTCCTTCACCGCCTTGCCGAGGGTCTGGTCGATGACCATCTGGTCGACCGCGCCGGGGTCGGCCCCGTGCATGCCCGTGGCAGCCAGGACCAGCCGGGCCAGGATCTCCGTCTCCGCCATGCGGCCGGGCTCCAGCGGGACGGCCGGACGGGTGTAGCGGACCTGGTTGCGTACGGCGAGGGTGTTGAAGGCGAAGTCGTGGTGGGGGCTCTGGGAGGGCGGGGGCGGAGGCAGGACCACGTCGGCGTGGCGCGAGGTCTCGTTGAGGTACGGGTCGACGCTCACCATGAAGTCGAGCGAGTCGAGCGCCTTGTCGAGCCGGTCGCCGTCGGGCGCGGACAGCACGGGGTTGGCGGCCACGGCGATCAGCGCGCGCACCGGCTCACCCTCCTCGGTGGCGGTGTCGATCTCCTCCGCGAGGGCCGACAGGGGCAGCTCGCCCTTGGCCTCGGGGTGTCCGCTCACCCGGGAGTGCCAGCGCCCGAGGGCGAAGCCGCGGCCGGGCCCGGCGGGGCGCGGGGTCTTGTCGGTGGCGGCCTGCGGGAAGAGCGCGCCGCCGGGCCGGTCGAGGTTGCCGGTGAGGATGTTCAGGACGTCGACGAGCCAGCTGGCGAGGGTGCCGTGCGGGACGGTGCAGCTGCCGATGCGGCCGTAGACGGCGGCGGTCGGGGCGGCGGCCAGGTCGCGGGCGAGGGTGCGGATGACACCGGCCTCGACGTCACAGGCCCCGGCGACGGCTTCGGGCGTGAAGTCCGCCAGTTCCGCGGCGAGTTCCTCGATGCCCTGCACGTGCGGCGTCGGGTCGACGAGGCCCTCGTCGAAGAGCACCCGTGCCATCGCCGCCAGCAGCAGCGCGTCGGTGCCGGGCCGGACGGCGACGTGCCGGTCGGCGAGCTTCGCGGTGCGGGTACGCCGCGGGTCGATCACGACGAGGGTGCCGCCGCGGGCCTTGAGCGCCTTGAGTTTGCCCGGGAAGTCGGCGGCGGTGCACAGACTGCCGTTGGACTCCAGCGGGTTGGCGCCGATCAGGAGCAGGTGGTCGGTGTGGTCGAGGTCGGGCACCGGGATGGCGTTCGCGTCGCCGAAGAGGAGGCCACTGGAGACGTGCTTGGGCATCTGGTCGACCGTGGAGGCGGTGAAGACACTGCGGGTGCCGAGCCCGGCGAGCAGGACGGCCGGGTAGAGGGCGCCGGCCATGGTGTGCACGTTGGGGTTGCCGAGCACGACCCCGACGGAGTTCGGGCCGTGGCGCTCCGCGACGGGCCGGATGCCGGCCGCCACCGCGTCGAAGGCCTCCTCCCAGGTGGCCTCGCACAGCTCCCCGTCCCGGCGCACCAGCGGCGTGCGCAGCCGGTCCGGGTCGGAGTCGACCGCCCCGAAGGAGGCACCCTTGGGGCAGATGAACCCCCCGCTGAAGACGTCGTCGCGGTCACCGCGGGCGTGGGTGACGCGCGTGCCCTCGATGGTGAGGGTCAGGCCGCAGGTGGCCTCGCACAGGGGGCAGATACGCAGGGCGGTGCGGGACACGGGTCCTCCCGGGGCGGCTACGGTGGCGCACGGACGCGGCCGAGCATACCGACCGGTATGAACGGTGGGGAGGTCCTGACGGGATCGGCTTCAGTCGAGCACCCGGGCGAGATAGGCGCGCAGCATCTCCCGTGCCTCGTCGATGATCCGCTGATCCCCCTCCGGTGCGACCCGGAACGCCAGGTGCACGAGGGTGTCCGCGGTCTCGACCGCTATGAGGAAGACGCGCCGCAGTTGGTCGTCGGGTTCGCGCTCGAGGTAGCCGGAGAGGAGTTCGGTGAGGCGGTCGGCGACGCGGTGGTTGGGTTCGGCCTGGCGGGAGCCGACCGGGATCTGGTTGCCGAAGTCGACGAGGGAGAAGCCGGGTGCGGTGCGCTTCATGTCCAGGTACTCGTCGAGCACGGCGTCCATGGCCGTGCGCCAGCCGCCCTCGTCGCCGGCGTCCCGCAGGCGCTGCGTGACGCGCTCGGAGTACCGCTCGAGGTTGCGCTGGGCCAGGGCGTCGACCATCTGACGCTTGTTGCCGAAGAAGCGGTAGACCGAGCCGATCGGGACAGAGGCCCGCTGAGCGACGGCACGGGTGCTCAGGGCGTCGTAGCCGATCTCGTCGAGGAGGTCGGCGCATGCGTCGAGGATCCTGGTCAGGCGTTCGGCACTGCGCCGCTGCACGGGCGCGCGTCGGAGCGATGTCGCGTGGGGCACGGGCTTCATGATGCCTCTCGGCCGCGGTCCGGTGAAGCTCGACCCCCGGATGCCTCTCGTCCGCGATCCGGTGAAGCCGGCCCCCCGGCCGCCTCTCGTCCGCGATCCGGTGAACCACGGCCCTCGGAGGTCCCTCGCTCACCATCCGGTGAACGCCGGCCCCCGATGTCCGCACCCTGGGTCCGGGCCTTGCGCCGGGAGGCGGCGTCCGGCGTCACCCCCGGGCCCGGCTCCGACGCGGTGATGTCGGCCGTGCTCTCCACGGGCTTGCCGTCCACCGCCCATACGGTGCCGTCATCGGCTTGGAGACGAGCCGTGACGTGGTGCGTGCCGCGCGGCACGAGGCGGGCGTCCAGCCGGTAGGTGGAGGTGCGGAGCCGGGTCACGGGGCGGCCGTCGACGAAGAGGCGAACGAGCCCGCGCCCGGCCACCGCGCGGGCTGCCGCGCCGGCCGGCGAGAAGCGGAAGTTCCGCACGGTCAGGCGTACGTCCCAGCCGCCGGCCGCGTCGGGCTGCACCTCGATCCCGACGTCGGGGGCGCCCTCGGCCCCGACTTCGCGAAGGGGCTCCCCGTCCTGGTCCCGGTCCTCGAGGATCTTGCCGACCGGTGCGGTCGACGCACCGCCCTCCCGGGCCTCACCGCTGCCGCAGCCCGCGGACCCGGCCAGAAGGAGGACACAGCCCGCGAGCGCGGCGCAAAGTCTCCGTGTCCACGACATGTTCGGGAGCGTAGAACACACGTCCGCCCCTGCGGATCATTCTCAAGTCGGGTTCCGGTCATCCGTGAAGAGGAGGGCGCGCGCCCCTCTTGCGTCGGGGAAATCGCAATCCTACGGTGTCACATAGGAATCAGACCGCAAGGGAGCAGCGATCATGGGCGATGGGGGCACCACCCGCGCGAGCGCGTTCGAGCACGGGGGAGCGCGGAAGACCGCCGAAGGGCTGGCCTACCTCTCCGGCTTCGGCAACGAGCACAGCTCGGAGGCCGTCCCGGGCGCACTGCCCGAGGGCCGCAACTCGCCGCAGCGGGCTCCCCTCGGGCTGTACGCGGAGCAGCTGAGCGGTACGGCGTTCACCGAGCCGCGGGCCCACAACCGCCGCTCGTGGCTGTACCGGATCCGTCCGTCGGCCGCGCACCCGGCGTTCACCCGGACCCACAACGGCACGGTCCGCACCGCCCCCTTCACCCAGACCGTGCCCGATCCCAACCGGCTGCGCTGGAACCCGCTGCCCGACCCGGCGCCCGAGACCGACTTCCTGGCGGGCCTGTGGACCCTGGGCGGCAACGGCGATGCCACCCAGCGGACCGGCGTCGCCGTGCACCTGTACTCGGCCAACGCCTCGATGGACCGGGTGTTCAGCGATGCCGACGGCGAACTGCTGATCGTCCCGGAGCGCGGCGGGCTGCTGCTGCGCACGGAGTTCGGTCTGCTGCATGCGGAGCCGGGCCATGTGGCACTGATCCCGCGTGGGGTCCGCTTCCGTGTCGAGCTCCTCGACGAGTCCGCCCGCGGCTATGTGTGCGAAAACTACGGCGCCCCCTTCCGCCTCCCCGACCTGGGTCCGATCGGCGCCAACGGGCTCGCCAACCCGCGCGACTTCCGCGCGCCCGTCGCCGCCTACGAGGACGTCGAGGGCCCGGTGGAGGTGGTGAACAAGTTCTGCGGCAACCTGTGGACCGCCACCTACGACCACTCCCCCCTCGACGTCGTCGCCTGGCACGGCAACCATGTGCCCTACGTCTACGATCTGCGCCGGTTCAATGTGCTCGGCACCCTCACCTACGACCACCCGGACCCGTCGATCTTCACGGTGCTGACGTCCCCGTCGGACACCCCGGGCCTGGCCGGCGTCGACTTCGTGGTGTTCGCGCCGCGCTGGCTGGTGGGCGAGGACACCTTCCGGCCGCCGTACTTCCACCGGAACGTGATGAGCGAGTACATGGGCCTGATCGAGGGCGCGTACGACGCGAAGGCAGAGGGCTTCGTGCCGGGCGGCGGGTCGCTGCACAACATGATGTCGGCGCACGGCCCGGACCGGGAGACCTTCGACCGGGCGAGCGCCGCCGAGCTGAGGCCGCAGAAGATCGACGACGGCCTGGCGTTCATGTTCGAGACGCGCTGGCCGCTCACCCTCACCCCGCACGCGGCCCGCGCGGAACACCTCCAGCAGCGCTACGACGACGTCTGGCAGGGCCTGGAGCGGCACTTCCGCCCCTTGCACTGATCATTTCCTAGCGGTACGGATGGCCCCGTGACCTCCTTCGCCCCGGACTCGATCGTCCTGAACCGCAAGTTGCCGCTCTGGTACCAGGTGTCGCAGTCGCTGCGTGCCTCGATCCTCGGCCGCTCGCCGCAGGACCCGCTGCGGCTGCCCACCGAGGAGCAGCTGGCCGGGCACTACGGCGTGAGCGTGCTGACGATGCGGCAGGCGCTGAAGGAGCTGGAGGACGAGGGGCTGATCACGCGCCACCGCCGGCGGGGCACGTTCATCGAGCCGCACGCGCGCCGGGGTTCCCCGGTGCGCCTGCTCGGCTCGGTGGACGCGATCGTCGCCCAGCAGTCCGGCATGACGACCGAACTGCTGGACCACGGCAGTGTGCCCGTGCCGGGTGAACTCGCCGAGTACTTCCCGGACGTGCGGGAGGTCGCGACGTACCACCGGCTGCGCAGCGACGAGAAGACCGGTGAGCCGACGAACCACGCCCGCAACCACGTCCGCCCCGAACTGGCCGCGCTGATCGACCTGGACGACCTCGTCCGATGGCCCATGACCAAGGTGCTGCGGGACGTGGTGGGGGCGGACATCAGCCGCATCACGGACACGGTGGAGGCGCGGCTGGCCGATCCGGAGACCTCGAAGCTGCTACAAGTCCCCCTGCTGAGCCCGATCCTGCACTACACCGGGGTGACCTACGACGTCGCCGGGCGGCCCCTGGACGTGGCCGTCATCCACTACCGCGGCGACCGGTTCTCCTTCACGGTGACCCTGGACGCCACCTGACCCGCGTGCCGCCGCCAGGTCGTACGATGCCCTGCGTGACGCACGACGACGCTCCGCTGCTGGCGGACCTCATGCCGTGGTCCGTCGCACCGCCGCGGCTCGGCCGGGGCTGGCCGGCGGCGCCGGACGCGGCGTCCCTGAAGGCCCGCTGGGACGCCCTGGTGAAGGCCGAGGGGCCGGACCGCGAGTCCCTCTTGGAGCCGACCCGCTCGCGCACGCTGCACACGGCGGTCGGCCAGTTGCCCGGCCGGTCCGGCAGCGGCACGGAGAGGTTGGTGCGGGCCTCGGGACCCTGCCCGGAGCCGGTGCGCGTCCTGCTCGCGCCCTACGACGAGCAGTGGCTCATCCCCGACCAGCGGTTGATCGACGCGGCCCGCCCCGAGCTGTGGCGGGTGACGGACGAACGGCAGGTCTTCGCGGTGGAGACGCCCGATGCCGACCTGCCCCTGCTCGTCACCTCACTGCTTCCGCTGGTACGCCCCGGCCGGATCCGCCCGCTGTTCCGGCGCCCGGGCGGCCGCGAGCCGAATCTGGCCCCGGGCCTGCTGGACCACCTCGGCACCCGTCTGGGCACCACCCCGGCGCCGCTGGACGTACTCGCCTGGATCACGGCCACGGCCCGCCCGGACCTGACCGTCCCGCTCACCGGCGACGCCGACGCGTGGGAACGGGGCCTCGAACTGGGGCACCGGCTGCTGTGGCTGATGCGGCGCGACGGCGATCGCCCGAAGCTCCCCGGCGGCCGCCGCCCCTACGTGCGTGCCCCGCTGCCCTCCCGGCCGGTGGCGCTGCGCTACGACCGGGACGAGGAGGCCCTGTTCCTGGACGAGGGCCGGATCTCCCCCGTGCCGCCGGAGGCCTGGGACTTCGAGGTGGCCGGCGTGCGCGTCCTGCAGGAGTGGTTCGCGACCCGCGTCGCCGCCCCCGAGCCGGGCACGCTGGCGGCGATCCGTCCCGCCGGCTGGCCCCAGACCTGGACCTCGGAGCTGCTGGAGCTGATCACCGTCCTCGCGCTCCTGGCCGAGCTGCGCCCCCTGGAGGAGCCGGAGGTCCCCGACCCCGTCACGGCGACGGAGCTGCGCGAGGCGGGCGTCCTCCCGGTGCCGGACGGGGCCCGCCGCCCGGCGTCGGTGCTGGAGGGACCCGAGGAAGGTCCCGAGGGACAACTGGCGCTGCTCTAGCGCCACCCCGGGGGAGCCCCGCTAGCGCAGCTCGGGGTCGAAGGCGTCCAGGACGCGTTCGAGCGCCCGCCGGAAGACCGCCTCCAGATCGACCGGGCCGCTCTGCTCCGTGAAGGCCGCGGTCAGCCGCGGATACGCGCCGGTGGCGATCTGGCTGCCCAGGTAGGCCATGCGGACGGCGTTCTCCTCCTCGGCCGTCCAGGGCATGGAGCGGGTGCGTTCGGCGGTCGCGATGCCGTTCCCGGTGTACGTCGTCACGACGCCGTTGAGCAGCGCGACCAGCTCCGTCTTCGTGCCGGCCGGCACGTCGAGCGGTTCGAGGCAGGCCAGGCAGTGCTCCAGGTAGCGCAGGGTGTTGGGGCTGAAGCCGAACACCCCCGGCATCAGGCGCGGCACCCAGGTGTGGCGGCGCATGATGGCGCGCGTCTGCTCGGCGTTGCGCAGCATGTCCGCGCGCCAGTCGCCCGTGGGCTCGAACATCTCGTGCTCGGCGCCGATGGCGTCGATCATCAGCTCGTACAGGTCCTCCTTGCGGGGGACGTAGTTGTACAGCGACATCGTGCCGCATCCCAGCTCCGCGGCGACGTGCCGCATGGTGACCCCGTCCAGCCCCTCCGCGTCGGCGATCCGCACGGCCGCCGCCGCGATGTCCGCGCGGGTGAACGCCGGTTTCGGCCCACGGCCGGTGCGCTCGGGGCGCGCCCAGATCACTTCGGGTACGGCCGCTCGGCCCGCCATCGATCATCACCTCGGCCACCATCCTAGTTACGTACAGCGTACGTAGTGCGCTATGGTCACACCATGACTTCTACGTACGCTGTACTTAGTGAAGGTCTGGAGAAGCGCTTCGGGGAGGTGCGTGCCCTGCGCGGGCTGGACCTGGCGGTCCCCGAGGGGTCGGTCTGCGGGATCCTCGGGCCGAACGGCGCGGGCAAGACGACGGCGGTACGGCTGCTGGCCACGCTGCTGCGGCCGGACGCCGGCTCCGCCCGGGTCGCGGGACACGACCTCGTCCGCGAGGCCGCCGCCGTACGCAAGAGGATCAGCGTCACCGGGCAGGACACCTCCATCGACGGCGACCTCACCGGACGCCAGAACCTGCGGTTGTTCGGCCGGCTGTACCGGGTGCGCGGTCCGGCCGGACGAACCGCGGAGCTCCTCGACCGCTTCGGTCTGACCGAGGCCGCCGACCGCCCCGCGTCCACCTATTCCGGCGGCATGCGCCGCCGCCTGGACCTCGCGGCGAGCCTGGTCCGCCGCCCCGACGTGCTGTTCCTGGACGAGCCGACGACCGGCCTCGACCCGGTCAGCCGCACCCTCATATGGGACGTGGTGCGCGGACTGACCGCCGAGGGCACGACCGTGTTGCTCACCACTCAATACCTGGAGGAGGCCGACCAACTGGCCGACGACATCGCCTTGGTGGACCGGGGCCGGGTCACCCACACCGGCTCTCCGGCACAGCTCAAGTCGCTCGTCGGGGCGCACGCCGAGGTCGTCGTGCCGGACGCGGACACCCTTGCGAAGGCCGCCGCCGTGCTCGACCGGCTGACGGGGGCGCAGCCGTCGTTCGACCACGAGCGCAACGCCGTCGGCGCGGTCAGCAAGGACCCGACGCTCACGATCCCGCTGCTGGTGCGCGCCCTGGACACGGCGGGCGTGCCGCTGCTCGACGTGAGCCTGCGGCCGCCGACCCTCGACGACGTGTTCCTGCGCCTGACGGAGACGGCGCCGCACGGAACGACCGGGTCGACCGAAACGACCGGCCCGACGGGGACGACCGACGAGAGGGAGCGTGCCGCATGAGCATGCTGGCGTACGACGGGACCGCGATGCTGGGGCGCCAGCTGCTGCGCCTGCGGAACAACCCCGGGTTGCTGATCCTCACCCAGACCATGCCGATCAGCATGCTGCTGTTCTTCGGCTACGTCTTCGGCAGCGCGCTGGCGGTGCCGGGCGAGGCGTACCGGTCGTTCCTCGTGCCGGGCCTGCTGGTGGCGACCGCCTCGGGCGGGATCATGGCCGGCATGTTCCAGGCGGCCCAGGACACGCACCGCGGCGTGACCAACCGCTTCCGCACGCTGCCGATGAGCCCCGCGGCCGTACCGCTGGGGCAGGCTGCCGCGGACCTGGTGGCCACCGCCGTCGGGACGGTGCCGTTCCTGCTGGTGGGCCTCGCGGTCGGCTGGCGCGTCGAGGGGAGTGCGCTCGAAGCGGTGGGGGCGCTCGCGCTGCTGATGCTGTTCCGCTTCGCCTGCACCTGGGCCGGCATCTACCTCGGCCTGCTCACCCGCAACGAGGAGGCGGCCGGTCAGCTGGGCGGGGCGACGTTCCTGTTGCCGCTGCTGTCCAGCGCGTACATCCCCGCCGACGGGCTGCCGGGATGGCTGCGGACGGTCGCCGAGTGGAATCCGATCAGCGCGGTGGCGACGGCCCTGCGCGACCTCTTCGGCAACGCGCCGGTGCCCGACGGGGCGGCCTGGCCGGTGGCCCACCCCGTCGCGGGGTCTGTCCTGTGGTGCGCCGTGCTGCTGGGGGTGTTCGTGCCGCTCGCCGTGCGCCAGTACGCGCACGGGGAGCGGTGAGCGGGCGGCAGTGACCGCGGACGTGGCCCCCGGTCACTGCCGGGCGGGGATGGGGCACCGACGGGGGGCGTTCCGCGCTCGGAACCACACCTGGCGCCGCTGCGTGCCGCGGGGATGACGGACGACGGGTGTCGCAGCGGCGGCGCCGAAGGCGGTGTGACCGCCCGAGCGCGGACCCCTACCTGCTGCCGAACAAGGAGCGGCGCAGTCGGCGCAACGGCGCGAAGAGCGAGACGCGACGCACACGCGCGCCCCTGCCGCTGCGGTCGTGCGACTGACGCGCGGTCAGTTCCCGCATCAGCGAGGTCGCCTCGACCGTCTCCCGCTGAGGGACGGCGGGGCCGCCCAGCACCGAGAGGTGGCGGTCGAGGCGCGAACTGGTCGCGCTGCTCCCGCAGGTGATCGCAGGGACCCTGGCCCTGCTGCGCACTGTTATCTGTTCCATGTCACTCCCCACCCGTACGAGTCCACCCGGCCCGGGCAGGTTAACCCTATCGCCCTGTCCGGGCACTCGTGTATCGCGGTCACAGGATTCACCTTCCCCATAAGGGGGTTGACGATGTATCTCCGATTACTCTCCGAATCCAACAGATTTCAGGGCGAGTTGGACGATCGGCTGGGTAGTGGGCCGCGGTGACCCCCCGGCGGGCTCGACGGTCACGGCCAGTGACGTCGCGGAAGTGCCCAAACCCGTTGCGACCAGGGGCGTGTCGCCCTCGAAGAGGCCGAGGGAGCGTGGTTGCGCGCCCGGGCGCATGAGCCACAACTGGTGCACGCGGCCGCCCGACGGGGCGCCGTATCCGCCGAGGGTGACCACCGCACTCCCCTCCGTGGCGGAGGCGATCACTCCGAGGGTACGGCCCCGCACGTCCCGACCTCTGCCCGCACGGGCGTCCGGAGCCGCCAGAACGTGGGCGATCTCACGTGACCGATCTTGCTCGGCGGTCAGCCGGTCCTGGGCCCGGTTCGCCTGTACGGCGAACAGCGAGGCGACGACGAGGGCCGCGGCGGCGGTGGCCGTGGCGAAGGGCACGAACAGCGGGATCCGGCGCCGTTGCCGCTGCCGCGGCGGCGGCTGGGCGCCCCATACGTGCGGAGGCAGTTGCGCCGCCCGCGCCCGGGCCGGCTCGCGCGCCGCCGCCCCCTGTGGTGCCGGGTCCTGCGGAGTGGTCCGTACGGCGAGCATGACCCGGTCACGCATCGCGGCGGGGGGCGGGGCGGTCGTGGACCAGGCGAGCCGCACGGCGTCCTCGGTCAGGGCACGCACCTCGGCGGCGCAGCGGTCGCAGTCCCTGAGGTGCTTGCGGAAGCGGACCCGCTCCGCGGGCTCCAGGGCGTCGAGCGCGTAGGGCGCGGCGAGCGAGTGCAGGTCCTCGCGGCGGAAGAGGCTCATGCCACACCTCCCAGGCACTCGCGCATACGGGTCAGCCCGTCCCGCATCCGGGTCTTGACGGTGCCCAGCGGCAGGGAGAGCTGCTCGGCCACCTCACGGTACGTGTAGCCCTCGTAGTAGGCGAGGGTGACCGACTGGCGCTGCAGGATGGTGAGCCGGTCGAGGCAGCGGCGCACCCACTCCCGTTCGAGTCCGGCCTCGACCTCCTCGGTGACCTGGTCGAAGGCGGGCTGGTTCGCGCGCAGCGCCTCGCGCTGCTCGCGTTCCCCGGCCGCCCGGGCACTGCGGACCCGGTCGACGGCGCGGCGGTGGGCGAGGGTGAGGATCCACGACATGGCGCTGCCCCGGCCCGGGTCGAACCTCGTTGCGGACCGCCACAGTTCGAGCAGCACTTCCTGAGCCACCTCCTCCGACTGGGCGGGGTCGCGCACCACACGCCGTACGAGACCGAACACCGGGCCGGACACCAGTCCGTACAAGTCCTCGAAGGCCTTCTGGTCCCCACCTGCCACGAGCAGCAGCAGCTCGTCCGCCTCCACTCGGTCCCCCTTTCCGAGCCCGCACCGGGCCTGTCCTCTCGCACGAGGCACTCGCAACGCACACACCTCCGGACGGGGTTACGGATCAGCGCGCCGAAAACGCGGGTCGCCCGGCGATGAAACAACTTTCCCGATCCGCCGTAAGAACGTTTGAGATTCGACCAATCCGCTTCGCCGACCGCTCCGAATGGCGTGTGTCAGGCAAGTTGGCACGGAGGACGGACGGCATGACACCTATCTCCAGGACCGGTGCGGGACGCGCGAGCATCGCGACCGTGATCTGTGGCGCGCTGGCCGCCGGCGGGCTCGCAGCCGCCGGTGTGACCGCGCTGGCACCCGAGGAGGCCTCCGCCTCCAGCCACCGCGAGGCCCCGCTGATCTCGGGGACCCCGCAGTACGACAACACCGACGTGTACGCGTTCGTCAGCCCGGACAAGCCGGACACGACGACCATCGTCGCGAACTGGATTCCCTTCGAGGAACCCGCCGGCGGCCCCAACTTCTTCACGTTCGCCGAGGACGCCCAGTACGACCTGCGCATCGACAGCAACGGTGACGCGAAGGAAGACCTGCTCTTCCGGTACACGTTCAAGACGCACACGAAGAACGACAAGACGTTCCTGTACAACACGGGCCCGGTCGAGAGCCTCGACGACCCCGACCTCAACATCACGCAGACGTACGACCTCGAGCTGATCAAGCTGCGGGACCTCAAGGCCGTGTCGAAGACCAAGGTCGCCGACGACGTGCCGGTGGCGCCGTCCAACGTCGGCAAGGCGTCGATGCCGGACTACAACACCCTGCGCCAGCAGGCCGTCCACAAACTCGCCGGCGGCGCACAGACGTTCGCCGGGCAGGCCGACGACCCGTTCTTCCTGGACCTGCGCGTCTTCGACCTGCTGTACGGCGGGAACCTCTCCGAGGTCGGCAACGACACCCTCAAGGGCTACAACGTCAACTCGATCGCCCTCCAGGTCCCCAACAGCTTCATCACCGAGTCGCACGAGCAGCCGGTCGTCGGCATCTGGTCGACGACGCAGCGCAAGAACGCCAAGGGGTACTTCTCGCAGGTCTCGCGCCTCGGCAACCCGCTGGTCAACGAGGTCGTCAACCCGATCAAGGACAAGGACACGTTCAACGCGTCCACGCCGCGGGACGACGCGCAGTTCCTGAAGAACGTCACCAACCCGGAGTTGCCGAAGCTCATCGAGGCGATCTACAAGATCCCGGCGCCCGCCGAGCCGCGCAACGACCTGGTCGACGTGTTCCTCAAGGGCGTCAAGGACCTCAACCAGCCGCCGCACGTGACGCCGTCGGAGCAGCTGCGGCTCAACACGTCCATCAAGCCGGCCGCCAAGCCCAAGCGGCTCGGTGTCCTGGACGGGGACAACGCGGGCTTCCCGAACGGCCGTCGCCTCACCGACGACGTGATCGACGCGTCGCTCCAGGTCGTCGAGGGCGAGCTGCTCGGTGCGAAGAACGACCTCGGTGACGCGGTCGACAAGAACGACAAGAAGTTCGAGAAGTACTTCCCGTACGTGGCTCTGCCGACGGAGGGTTCGCGCGGCCCGCTCGCCAAGGGCGTGGACGGCGGCAACGACGTCCGCAGCCAGCTGGGCGACGCGCTCCAGCCGGCCGGCGCGCAGGGTTCGGACGACATGGGCCTGATGGCCGCGTCCGCGGGGGCCGGGGCGGGCGGCATCGTCCTGATCGGCGCGGCCCTGATGTGGTGGCGCCGCATGCGGAACCGGGCGTACTGACCCGCTCCGCTCCCACCGACTGGCGCGGCCCGTTCCACATCCCCCACGGCGCGGGCCGCGCCGCCGACTTCCGCACCAGCACACCCGAACGAGGAGAGGTCATGCCTCCGCGTACGACCGACAGCACACCGGGAAGCCGCGACGACGACCGGTCGCCGTCGACGGGCCCGGAACCCGAGATCACCGGGGATCGGGACGGTGGTGCGGCTGCCGGGTCGGAGGCGACCGGGTCACGGGGTATGGCGGCCGGGGCCGGCCAGGACCGGCCGCCCGCCACGGGCACGGAACCCGGCGAAGCGGAGACCCTGGCAGACACCCTCCGTGACGCCGAAGCCGCCGGTGCCGAGCCCCGGCCGGACATCGACCCCGCCGACACCGGCGAAGCAAAGCCCCCGGCAGACACCACCCGCATGAAAACCGGCGAAGCCGGGGGGCCCGCCGGGTCCTTCGGCCGAGACCGGACCGGCCTCTCGGCACTCGCCGACGAGGGCGGCGGCACGGCCGGTGCCCGCCCCGCCGAGGGCCGCTCCGGCCCGGAGGCCGGCACCGAGCACGAGGCGCACACCCGCTCTCCGGCCGTCGGGGACGACGCCGGTCAGCGGGTCGCCGCGATGCGGCGGGCCGCCGACGGGGGGCGGCGGTGGCGGGGGCTGCATGTGGCGGGGTGTGCGGTGCTGCTGGCGGTCGCGGTGACCGGCGGGGCCATCGCGGCCGGGGGTGTGCAGGACCGGGGGGCCGGTGTCGACGCCGTGTCGGCGGCCGGGGCGTTGTCGCCCGGCGACCTCGCGCGCGGGGATCTCGACGCGGGGATCGCGTCCCTGCAGAAGCACCTGCGGGCCCAGCCGAGGGACTTCGGCAGCTGGGCCACCCTCGGGGTCGCCTACGTCGAGCAGGCCCGCACCAAGGGCGATCCCTCCCGGTATCCGCAGGCCGAGCGCGCCCTGAAGCGGTCCCTCGAACTGGAGCCGGGCAACGATCAGGCGCTGGCGGGCCGCGCAGCGCTCGCCGCCGCCCGGCACGACTTCCCCGGCGCCCTGACCTACGCCGGCCGGGCCCTGAAGCAGAACCCCTACAACGAACGCGCCCTGTGCAGCCGTATCGACGCCCTCGTCGAACTCGGCCGGTACGACGACGCCGCGAAGGCCGCCGACACCGCCGACGACAGGCGCCCGGGCATCCCCGTCTTCACGCGGTACGCGTACGTGCACGAGCTGCGCGGCGACGTCCGCACGGCGCGTGCGGTACTGGAGCGCGCCCTGGGCTCCGCCCGCGCGCCCGCCGACGTCGCCTACGTCGCCACCGCCCTCGGGCAGCTCGCCTGGAGCCAGGGCGAGTACAAGACGGCCCTCGGCCACTACGCCCGAGCCCTCGCGGCCGACGACGCGTACCTGCCCGCCCTGGAGGGCCGCGCCCGCGCCCAGGCCGCGAGCGGCGACCGGGCGGCCGCCGTCAAGGGACTGGAGCAGGTCGTCGCCCGGTTCCCGCTGCCCGGCCCGCTCGTCGCCCTGGGCGAGCTGTACGAGGACCGCGGCGCAGACGGCGACCGGGCGAAGGCCGGCGATCAGTACGCCCTCGTCGACGCCTGGACGGCCCTCGCCCGCGCCGGCGGCGCCAACACCGACCTCGAGACGGCCATGGCCGCCGCAGACCACGGCGACAAGAAGGAGGCCCTGCGCGCCGCCCGCGCCGAGTGGGAGCGCCGGCACAGCGTGCACACCGCCGACGCCCTCGCCTGGGCCCTGCACGTCAACGGCCGCGACGAGGAGGCCCTGCCCTACGCCCGCCGGGCCACCGCCACCGGCTACCGCAACGCCGTCTTCCTCTACCACCGCGGTGTCATCGAGCGCGCCACCGGCGACGACCGAGAGGCCCGCACGCACCTGAAGGCGGCACTGGACCTGAACCCCGGCTTCTCGCCGCTCGGCGCGCGCGAGGCCCGTACCGCACTCGAGGACCTGGAGGGGAACCGGTGACCCTGCGCCGGCTGTCCGCGTCCGGCGCCGCCGTCCTCACGGCCGCCTGCGCGCTCACCCTGCTGCCCGCCGCCACGGCGAGCGCCCACCCGCTGGGCAACTTCACCGTCAACCGCTACGACGGCCTCGTCGCCGCCCCGGGTGAACTGCGCGTCCACCACGTGGAGGACCTCGCGGAGATCCCGGCGACCCAGGCGGGGCCGGACATCGAGCGCCTGGGCATCGCCATGTGGGCCCGCGAGCGGTGCGCCACGGCCGCCGAGGACAGCCGTGCGACCGTCGGAGGCCGCAGGGCCGTCCTCACCGCCGAGCGCAGCAGCGCGCGCGTGCGGCCCGGGCAGGCGGGACTCGACACCCTCCGGGTGGAGTGCGAGCTGACCGCGCCCCTCCCGTCGGACGGGAAGACCGTGTCCCTCGGCTTCCGCGCCGCGGGTGCCTCCACCGGCCCGGGCTGGCGGGAGATCACGGCGCGGGGCGACCGTATGACGCTCGCCGCGTCGGACGTGCCGGAGAAGTCGGTATCGGACGAACTCACCGCATACCCGGAGGAGTTGCTGTCCTCCCCGGCCGACACCGCGTCGGCCGCCCTGCGGGTGCGCCCCGGCGGCGCCGCCCTCGCCGACGAGGAGTCGGACGCGCCCGCGGCGTCCGTGCTGCCGCGCGGCGCCGACCGCTGGACACGCGCCCTGGACGACCTGGTGGCCCGGCAGGACCTCACCGCCGGCTTCGGCGCGCTGGCCCTGCTCATCGCCGTCGTCCTCGGTGCGATGCACGCGCTCGCCCCGGGCCACGGCAAGACCATCATGGCCGCGACGGCGGCGGCCCGGGGCGGTCGAGCCCGGATGAAGGACGTCCTGCCCATGGCCGCCTCGGTGACCGTCACGCACACCCTCGGCGTGGTCGCCCTGGGCCTGCTGGTCACGGCCGGTTCGGCGGCGGCGCCCTCGGTGATCGCCTGGCTCGGTGTCGCCAGCGGCCTGCTGGTGACCCTGGCGGGCGCGAGCCTGGTCCGCCGCGCCCTGCGCAACCGCGCGCACGCCCCCCACCCCCACGGCCACCGGCACGACCATCAACACGGCCACGGAAGCCACACCCACGACCACGACGGCGACCACCACGGTCACGCGCACGACCACAAGGATCACCACCACCACCACGACCACGACCACGCCCACCCCCACTCCCATCCCCACACGATCGAGCACAGCCACGGTGGCTTCACCCACTCCCACCCCGTCGCCCCCACCCTCCGCGGCACGATCCTCATGGGCTTCGCGGGCGGCCTCGTGCCCAGCCCGTCCGCCGTCGTGGTCCTGGTCGGTGCCGCCGCCCTCGGGCAGGCCTGGTTCGGCCTGCTGCTCGTCGTCGCGTACGGCGTCGGGCTGGCCCTCACCCTCACGGCCGCCGGGTACGCGGTCGTCAAGGCGGGCAGCGGCATGACCAGGCTCCTGGACCGGCGCCCGCGCTGGTCGGCGGGCCCGATGGCGGCCCTGGTGCGCCGGACCGCCCCGCTCGGTTCGGCCTTCGCCGTGCTGGTTCTGGGCGCCGGCCTGGTGTTCAAGGGGGCGGCATCCGCACTCGGCTGAGTTACGTTCGTCAGGCATCGGATGTCCGGAGAAAAGCGGACGTCGTGAGGAAATCCGACCGCGTGGGGAAGACACACCCCATGGAGATTTCGCCGGGCTGCGAATGGGGGCGCCGTGTTCGAAGAACCGGGCCATGAGCGTGTGATCGCCGGCCGCTACCGGCTCCTCGCACCGCTCGGCGAGGGCGGCATGGGGACCGTGTGGCGCGCCCGCGACGAGGTGCTGCACCGCGAGGTCGCCGTCAAGGAGGTCCGCGCCCCGTCCGGGCTGGCGGGCGACGACGTACAGCGGATGTACGCCCGGCTGGAGCGGGAGGCGTGGGCGGCGGCCCGGGTCTCCAACCGCAACGTGGTGACGGTGTACGACGTGGCGACGGACGACGGCCGCCCGTGGATCGTCATGGAGCTGGTCCGCGGCCTCTCCCTCGCCGAGGTCCTGGACGCCGAGGGCCCGATGGCGCCGCAGCGTGCCGCACACATCGGGGCCGAGGTGCTGGCCGCGCTGCGGTCCGCGCACGAGGCCGGGGTGCTGCACCGCGACGTGAAGCCGGCCAACGTGCTGATCTCGAACGACGGCCGGATCGTGCTCACCGACTTCGGCATCGCCATGGTCGAGGGCAGCTCGGCGCTGACCATGACCGGCGAGGTCATCGGCTCGCCCGAGTTCCTCGCCCCGGAGCGGGCGCTCGGCCGTACGCCGGGTCCGGAGTCGGACCTGTGGTCGCTCGGGGTGCTGCTGTACGCGGCGGTCGAGGGCCACTCCCCCTTCCGTCACGACACCCCGCTGAGCACGCTGCGGGCGATCGTCGACGAGGAGCTGCCGCCGCCGTACCGGGCCGGTCCGCTCGCCCCGGTGATCGAGGGGCTGCTGCGCAAGGATCCCGAGCAACGGCTGCCGCCCGAACGGGCCGAGGAGGATCTGCGGGTCGTCGCCGCGGGCGGCTCGCCGCGCGCGGACACCACCCGGGCGGTTCCCTTCCCGCCGACGGTCGTGGGCCACCCCGAACCCGCGCCTACGCCCCCGATGCCGTACCCGGGACGGACGGCGGCATCCGGTGCCGGCGCCACCACCACGGCCACGGGCCAGGACCGGGACCGCCGGGCCGGCCGGGTGCTGGTCGCGGGCGTGATCGCGCTGGCGCTCGCGGTGGGCGGTCTGACGTACGCGCTGCTCAACGACGGGGACGGTTCCGGCGGCAACGACCAGGGGGCCGGGGACGGTACGCCCACCGCGACCAAGAGCCCGCCCCGCAACACCGGGACCGAGAAGTCCAGTCCGTCGCCGACGCCGAGCAGGACGAAGGAGAGCAGTCCCCCGCCGCAGTCGGTGCGGGTCGTCCTGGAGGGCCGGCGCACGGACTACTCGGGCCCGTGTCCGCCGCCGAACGCCCGAGCGCCCGAGTTCACGGCGACGCTCACGGTGGGGCGGCTCCCGGCCGAGGTCAGCTACCGCTGGGTGACGCGGGACGGCCAGGTGCTCGACGGGGGCTGGAAGACGCTGTCGTTCACGGAGGGCGGCGGCCGTTCGAAGCGGGACACCGTGCGGGTGACGACGCAGGAGGAGACCGGGACGTTCGAGAACGAGATCAGCGTCGAGGTGCGGGAGCCGGTACGGGAGAGGTCCGAGTCGGTGCCCTTCTCGGTGGCGTGCGAGACGGAGACCCCGACGGGCGGGGCCTCCCCCTCTCCTTCCGGCACGGATCCGGACGCGCAGACGGGCTCGAACCCGGGATCGGAACAGGACTCGGACTCCGACTCCGGCTGAGTGGTCAGTCGTTGCTGTTGAGCACGGGCAGATAGCCGCCCGACTGGCCGGGTGCCTTCGGGTGGTACGACTCGCCGATGTTGAGCCAGCTGACGCTGTGCAGCCAGGAGTCGCCGGAGCAGATCTCATGGCCGGTGAAGGTGGTGCGGACGTCGCCGAAGGCGAAGCCGTGGTTCGCCGCGCGCTTGGCGACGGCGGTGTTGAGGTGGTCGGAGGCGTCGTTGATGGCTTTGCGCTTGGTCTCGGACAGGCCGAGACAGGTGATTCCGAGCTGGTAGAAGCGGGGGTAGCCGAGGACGACGACCCGCGCGGCGGGGGCCTTGGAGCGGATCGCCGAGTACACGCTGTCGAGCTTGCCGGGCAGCGTGGAGTCGACGTACGCCCGGGCGGTGTTGATGCGGGAGACGCAGGCGCTGTCGGACTGGGTCACACAGGTCGTCATGACGTCGGCGAATCCGGCGTCGTTGCCGCCGACGGTGATCGAGACGAGGGCGGTGGAGGCACTGAGCGGAGTGAGCTGACTCGCCAGAACATCACCCGTTCGGGCGCCCGAGCAGGCGGTGAAGTCGAAGCTCGAGGGTGACTGGGCGGCGGCCCAGAGGTAGGGGTAGGCCTTGGTGCTGCGCTTGCAGTCGCCGCTGGAGCTGATGTAGCTGCCGGCTCCGACTCCGGAGGAGTAGGAGTCACCGAGAGCCACATAGCCGCCTGTTGCGGCGAGTGAGGACGCCTGCGCCGTCGCTGCCCCGGAGAGGGCTGTGCCGACGGCGAGGAGGAGCGAGCTCACGAGGACGACAAGTCGGGAACGTCTCATGGAACCTCCCTTTAGCAGGATCTCTGCCATAACCGTCGTAGCAGCGACGCGCGTTGACAGGAAGTGTCCATGCCAAGTCTTTTCGGCCTCTCCCCGGATGCTTGGCGCATTCACCACGGCTCGCGTTACGCGCCGGAGCTCTCTTGTTACGTGCCCATGACAGATTTGTTGACTGATGCTCAACTCTCTTGTTCTACGCCGGTAGTTGGTCGACGCTTTACTCCGGCCGGGAGCGGAACGCGACGCTCCCCGGCCCGTGTGCGCGAACACGCGCACACCCCCCACATGACGCGCGTCCCACCCAGGCGCGCGCCGCCTAGAGGAGGACTCCCTCGTAATGGCACAACTGCGTAGCAAGAGACTCGGGCTCGCCGCACTCACGTCGCTGGCGACCGCCGCCCTCGTGGGCGGGCTCACCACCCTTCCCGCCCAGGCCGCACCCGCCGAGGGCCGGGTGCTCGCCGCGGACTCCCCGACCGCGATCAAGGACAGCTACCTCGTCACGCTCAAGAAGGGCGCGGGCCTGAAGGCGTCCTCGGCCGCGGGCAAGGGCTTGGTGAAGGAGTACGGCGGCTCGGTCGACAAGACGTTCGGCAAGGCGCTGAACGGTTACTCCGCCACTCTCTCCGCCACCGAGGCCCGGCGGCTCGCCGCCGACCCGGCGGTGGCCTCCGTCGAGCAGAACCAGCGCGTCACGCTCGCCGCCACCCAGACCAACGCCCCGTGGGGCCTGGACCGCATCGACCAGGCCTCGCTGCCGCTGTCCGGCACCTACACCTACCCGGACAGCGCGGGCAGCGGCGTGACGGTCTATGTGATCGACACCGGTGTGCGCATCACCCACCAGCAGATCAGCGGCCGCGCCTCCTACGGCTACGACGCCGTCGACGGCGACACCAACGCCGCCGACGGCAACGGTCACGGCACCCATGTGGCCACCACGATCGCGGGCTCGACCTACGGCGTGGCCAAGAAGGCGAAGATCGTGGGCGTGCGCGTGCTGAACAACAGCGGCTCCGGCACCACGGCCGGCGTGATCGCGGGCATCGACTGGGTGACGAGGAACCACTCCGGCCCCTCGGTCGCCAACATGTCGCTCGGCGGCGGCGCCTCCGCGACCCTGGACACGGCGGTCCGCAACTCCATAGCCAGCGGCGTCACATACGCCGTCGCCGCGGGCAACAGCAGCACCTCCGCCTCCTCGTCCTCCCCGGCCCGGGTCGCCGAGGCGATCACGGTCGGAGCCACCACCAGCACGGACGCCAAGGCGAGCTACTCCAACTACGGCTCCGCCCTGGACATCTTCGCGCCCGGCTCGTCCATCACGGCCGGCTGGCACACCGGCGACACCGCGACCAACACCATCTCCGGCACCTCGATGGCGACCCCGCACGTCGCGGGCGCGGCGGCGGTCTACCTGGCCGGCCACACCTCGTCGACCCCGGCCCAGGTCGCCACGGCCCTGGTGAACGGCGCCGTCACCGGCAAGGTCACCAGCGCGGGGTCCGGTTCGCCGAACCGCCTGCTGCAGATCGTTCCCTGACCGACGTCCGCACCGACGCCTGAACACACGTTCCCCGGAGGCCCTGATCGCCTCCGGGGAACGCATGTTTATGAGACGGGAACGTGCAACTTGCGTCGCACGAGCGGTCCCTCACAACGACCAAACCAACAAAAACGTGAGGGGCCGTTCCAGGTCTTGCCATACGGGTTCAATCGTCAATACCGTCATACATCTCACCCGCATCGGTCCGTAGTACGCGGCTCTAGGGGAGGGCTCAAGGACCGCGACGAACCGGCGCGGGGCGCGGTAGGGGGGTGCCGTGCTCGGTGACCGCAATGGTCTCCGGGCCGTGCCGCGCGGTCGGCTGCCGTTTTCGCGGCCGGCCAGCTTTGCCAGCTCACCCGGCGTGCCGGAGCTTCATCCCGGCATGCCTCGCCATCTCGGCGTGTCTCGGGTGAGAACCCCCCTTTCGAACCGGACTGGATCCGGACTGCCCTGGGGGGGCGGTCCACCGGACGAGAGGGACCAGACTCATGAGCTCAGTCCTGCAGCCGGCCGCGACGCAGCAGCGTCCGCCGACCGCCTCCACGTACCGACCCGTCTCCTCTCACCTGGCCATCGCGCCGCCGGTGAGCGTGGTCATCCCGGCCATGAACGAGGCGGAGAACCTGCCCTACGTCTTCAAGACCCTGCCCGACTGGATACACGAAGTGGTCCTGGTCGACGGCAACTCCACCGACAACACGGTCGAGGTGGCCCGCGAGCTGTGGCCCGAGGTGAAGGTCGTCGAGCAGCGCGGCAAGGGCAAGGGCGACGCCTTGATCACCGGGTTCCAGGCCTGCACCGGCGACATCATCGTGATGGTCGACGCGGACGGCTCGGCGGACGGCGGGGAGATCCTCAGCTACGTCTCCGCCCTGGTCTCGGGCGCGGACTTCGCCAAGGGCTCCCGCTTCGCCAACGGCGGCGGCACCGACGACATGACCTTCATCCGCAAGCTGGGCAACTGGGCGCTGTGCACGGCCGTCAACCGCAAGTTCGGCGCCCGGTACACCGACCTGTGCTACGGCTACAACGCCTTCTGGCGGCACTGCCTCGACAAGATCGACCTCGACTGCACCGGGTTCGAGGTCGAGACCCTGATGAACATCCGGGTCGTCAAGGCCGGCCTCAAGGTGCAGGAGATCCCGAGCCACGAGTACCTGCGCATCCACGGCGTGAGCAACCTGCGGGCCGTGCGGGACGGGCTGCGCGTGCTGAAGGTGATCCTTCAGGAGCGCTCCAACCGCCGGGCGCTGCGCCGCCGTTCGCCCCGCTCGTCGATGCCGGCCGCGATGCGGGGAGAGGTGTCTTGAGCGGTCCCGGCATCTCCGTCGTGATCTGCGCGTACACCGAGGACCGCTGGGAGGACATCCTCGCGGCGGTCTCCTCGGTCCGCGCGCAGTCGCGGCCGGCCCTGGAGACGCTGCTGGTCGTCGATCACAACGAGACGCTCCGGGAGCGGCTGGCCAAGGAGTACGAGGAGAGCGCCGACGGTGCCGCGGTGCGGGTGCTCGCCAACGCGGGCCCCCGCGGCCTGTCCGCCGGCCGCAACACCGGCATCGCCGCGGCCCGGGGCGAGATCGTGGCCTTCCTCGACGACGACGCCGTCGCCGAGCGCGACTGGCTGCGCCACTTCGCCGAGGCGTACACCGACCCGCGGGTGATGGCGGTCGGCGGGCGCACGGAGCCGGTCTGGGCGTCCGGGCGGCGGCCGGACTGGTTCCCGGAGGAGTTCGACTGGGTGGTGGGCTGCACCTACCGGGGTCTGCCGCGCGGCCGGGTGCGGGTACGCAACGTGCTCGGCGGCAACGCCTCGTTCCGGCGCAGCGCCTTCGACGCGGCGGGCGGTTTCGCCACCGGCATCGGCAGGGACGGCGACAAACGCCCGCTGGGCTGCGAGGAGACGGAACTGTGCATCCGTCTCTCCCGGGCCCGGCCCGACGCGGTCCTGCTGATCGACGACCGGGCGGTGATCCACCACCGGGTGCCCGAGGCCCGCGAGCACTTCCGCTACTTCCGCAGCCGCGCCTGGGCCGAGGGCCTGTCCAAGGCCCTGGTGGCGCGGAGCGTCGGGGCGGACAAGGGCCTGGAGTCGGAACGCCGGTACGCCACGCGGGTCCTGCCCGCCGGGGTGGCTCGAGGTGTGCGGGACGCCCTGCTGGCCCGGTCGGGCGGTGCGGGACGGGCCGGCGCGATCGTGGCCGGGGTGCTGACGGCGGCGAGCGGTTACATCGTCGGCAGCGTCCGGGCACGCCGGGGCGGGACCACGTTCCAGGTGCCCGAGGTGGAGGTGACGGCCCGTGAGTGACGACCGCGTCCCGATCCTCATGTACCACGCGGTCGCGACCGACCCGAACGATGAGACGCGGGCCCTGTCCGTGACCCCGGAGGCGTTCGCCGAGCAGATGGCGGTGCTCGCCGACCGGGGGCTCAGGCCGCTCACCACGGCCGGACTGGCGGCGTGCTGGCGCTCCGGCCGCGCACTGCCCGAGCGGCCGGTCCTCATCACCTTCGACGACGGCTACGAGGGCGTGCACCGGCACGCCCTCCCCGCCCTGGCCAAGCACGCCTTCCCGGCCACCCTGTTCGTCTCGACCGGGTGGCTGCGGGGGCCGTACGACACCGGCGGCGGCCTGGACACCATGCTGGACTGGGACCAAGTCCGCGACCTCGCGGCGGCCGGTGTCGAGATCGGCGGGCACAGCCACAGCCACCCGCAGCTCGACCAGGTCTCCGACGCCACCCTGCGGTTCGAGCTGATCCACTGCAAGGAGATCGTCTCGGACCAGCTGGGCTCCGTACCCGCCTCGTTCGCCTATCCCTACGGCTACTCCAGCCGCCGGGTCCGGCAGGCGGTGCGCGAGACGGGCTGGACCCAGGCCCTCGCCGTCGGCAACGGCCTCGCGCGGCGCGCGCAGGGGCCGTACGCGCTGCGGCGGGTGACGGTGCGCCGCAGTACGGGCATCGAGGAGTTCGAGAGGATGGTCGAGGGGCGCGCGATCGCCCGTACGTTCGCGGCGGACCGTGCCCTGACCAAGGGGTACGCCATGGTCCGCAGGGCCCGGCAGGCGCGCCGGCTGGTCTCCCGCGCCGCGGGCTGACCTGCGCGGGGACGACATGCCGCGTGCACGCGGAAACCGGGTGCACGCGGCGTCCCCGTGCCGGATCATGGCGGCATGTCTGGAAACCCGCACGAGGCGCTGCCGATCCGGCTCAACGTCGACGACTCCGACTCCCCGTCCGATGTCGTCGACGCGCTGTTCCTCGGCCGCTTCGCGACGGGCGAGCAGCCGTACTCCCACGCGGTGAACATCGACCGCGTGCGGTCCGGGGCGACGCTGATGCCCCCGGGCGCCCGGGTGTTGCGCGTCGCCCGGGACGACGACCGCAGCGCGACCCTCGCCGAGGGCGACGGCTGGACGCTGCTGGTCTCTCGCTGGAACCGGGGCGCCGACGTCACGGTGACGGCGACCGGCGAGGAGCTCGCGAAGAAGATCCTCGACCAGGCCACGGACGGCGCGGCGGACGAACCCGAACCGCAGCCCGAGAACGTCACGATGGGCTTCTGGTACGTCTCCCCGCGCCGTGGCCCGCACCGCACCACCCGCCAGATCGCCGCGGGCACGTGGGACGAGGTCCGACCCAACTACACCGCGCCGGTGGCGGACGCCATGGACCGCCTGATGAAGACCACCCCGGAGGACATCGCGGGCCGGCTGCTCCTGCTGCACGGCCCGCCGGGCACCGGCAAGACCTCGGCGCTGCGCACCCTGGCCCGGTCGTGGCGCGACTGGTGCCAGGTGGACTGCGTCCTGGACCCCGAGCGGCTCTTCTCCGACGTCGGCTACCTCATGGACATCGCCATCGGCGAGGAGGACGCCACGGGCAAGGGGCGCTGGCGGCTGCTGCTCCTGGAGGACTGCGACGAGCTGATCCGCGGCGAGGCCAAGCACACGGCGGGCCAGGCCCTGTCGCGGCTGCTGAACCTGACGGACGGCCTGCTCGGCCAGGGCCGCAACGTCCTGGTCGGTGTCACGACCAACGAGGACCTGGAGCGCCTGCACCCGGCCGTGGTCCGCCCCGGCCGCTGTCTTGCCCGGATCGAGGTCGGCCCGCTGACCCGGTCGGAGGCGGTGAACTGGCTGGGCCAGGAGGACGGCGTCGGCCGCGAGGGCGCGACCCTGGCGGAGCTGTACGCGCTGCGCCGGGGCACGTCCCCGACGGCCCTGCCGGAGCCGCGCGGGGGCGTGGACGCGGGGCTGTACCTGTAGCGGGGGCAACCGCCGAGGCCTGTTGCGAGTCACCGCCCAGATCCGTGGCGGGTCCCCCCCTCTGGTTCCGGTCACAACCGCTTCTCACCTCCCTGTTACTCCGGCGTGCCAGGGTGTGCGGCGGAGCGACGCCGAGCTCCGTATGGACCAGGGAGGCTCTGATGGCGCACCCGGCGCCCACCGTGTTCAGCGAACCCACCCACCGCGTCGCGCGATGGGTCCTGCCCGTCGTGCTCGGGGTCGTCTACGGCAACTGGGTCGCGGTGAACCGGCGTCACGGCGGTCCGATCACCGGGCCGGACGTGGCGTCGGGGGTGTGGAGCGCGCTCGCCTTCATGGCCCTCTGCATCGCCGTGGTCCAGGCGACCCGGCGCCTCAGGCGCGACCTGCACGCCCTGCACGCCCTGCTCCGGGCCGTGTTCGCCGGTACCGCACTGGGCTTCCTCTACAGCCAGACCGGCGACGACCCCCGTCCCGTGGTCATCACGTCGGTGCTGGTCACGGCAGCCGTCTTCCTGCTGCTGTTCTACCGCTTCCACACGCGCACCGACGCGTAGCGGAACCTGGTGCTTTGATAGGGGTATGACCCTGTTCGTCGGCACGTCCGGGTGGCAGTACAAGGACTGGCGGGACGTCCTGTACCCGTCCGGGCTGCCGATGCGGCTCTGGCTGGAGGAGTACACGGGGCACTTCGCCACCGTCGAGATCAACAACGCCTTCTACCGGCTGCCGGCTCGCGAGACGTTCGAGGACTGGCGGCGGCGGGTGCCCGGTGACTTCGTCGTCGCGGTCAAGGCGAGCCGCTATCTGACCCACATCAAGCGGCTCAAGGAACCCGAGGAGCCGGTGCACCGCCTGATGAGTCACGCGGCGGGCCTCGGCGACCGCCTCGGCCCGGTCCTGCTCCAGCTCCCGCCCACGCTGCGCGCCGACCCGGGCCTGCTGGACGCGTGCCTGGCCTGCTTCCCGGCCTCGACCCGGGTCGCGGTCGAGCCGCGTCACGACTCCTGGTGGACACCGGAGGTCCGCCGCGTCCTGGAGTCCCGGCACGCCGCCCTGTGCTGGGCCGACATCCTGGCCCGCCCGGCCACACCGCTGTGGCGCACCGCCGACTGGGGCTACGTCCGCTTCCACCAGGGCCGCGCCAAGCCCTGGCCGCGCTACGGCCGTCGCTCCCTGGCCACCTGGCTCGACCGCATCGCCACGACCTGGACCGACGGCGAGGACGTCTACGCGTACTTCAACAACGACCCGGGCGGCGCGGCGGTGGAGGACGCGATGGCGTTCGCGCGGGCGGGAAGGTCGGCGGGGCTGGACATCACCCGGACCCCGGACCGGCTGACGCAAACGTCCGGCTAGGACGCCCTGTGCCGCGGCGCTGGGGCCTGTCGGTTGGATCAGCCCGCAGACGCGGGGCCTGGCACGCGCATCTGCACTGACAAGAACCGCCGATATCGTGCGACCTGATCCAAACGACAGGCCCCAGGTCGTGTCCGCAAAGTCCCGCCTGCCCCTCGACGCCTGGCACGTACTCTCGCCGCACCGGACGAAGACCCAAGTACATCCAGTACGAGGGACT